>JABHNK010000034.1 GCA_018694295.1 Waddliaceae bacterium | reverse complement strand
GTCTTCCTTTGTGCCGCTAAGGTTGGTGGTATCTTAGCCAACGACACATACCCTGCGGAGTTCATCTATGAGAACCTTGCTATACAGCAAAACATCATACACGAATCGTGGCGTTGTGGTGTGCGGCGTCTGATATTCCTTGGATCTTCGTGTATATACCCTCGCGGATGCCAACAGCCGATGAAAGAGGAATGTCTTCTTACTGGTACTCTTGAGAAGACAAACCGTCCATATGCCATCGCCAAGATTGCTGGCATTGAGATGTGCTGGGCGTATAACAGGCAATACAGCACGAAATTTTTGGCTGCCATGCCAACGAATCTCTATGGCCTTAACGATTCTTATCACCCTGAGAATTCTCACGTACTTCCTGCATTGCTTCGGAGGTTCCATGAAGCCAAAGAGTCTGGATCTCCTTCCGTGACGTGTTGGGGAACTGGAACGGTACGAAGGGAATTCCTTTATAGCGACGACGTTGCCGATGCTTTGTTTATGCTTTTCAGTCTCGATGATGATGCTTATGATTCTCTTGTTAGTTCTGAAGAAATCCCACCGCTTATCAATATAGGCTGCGGCGAAGATATGACGATAAAAGAACTCGCCGAAGCGATCGCCGATGCTGTCGACTACCGTGGTGAGATCTTATGGAATACTAGTCGTCCTGATGGAACGCCGCAGAAGCTCCTCGACATCACGAAGATCAAGTCGTTGGGATGGTCTTCGACGACATCGTTGAAGGAAGGTCTTAAGAAAAGTTATGCTGACATGCAGAAAAACGCATTACAATAAGGATTGCTATGTCACGGCCACGTATTGCTTTCTTAGGGCGCCAGCCTCACGAGAAAACGAAGAGCGACGCTCTTCTCATTGATTTCCTTGAAGATTTCGCCGATGTCACGATGTTCCGCCGCGAGCGTCTTACTAATAAAGAGCTCGTGAAGCAGGTCAACGCTATCGACCCTGATATTGTTGTTTTCTTCCAGCTGCCACCTTCATTTTCAAAGCATCTTCTGCGTTTGCGTTGTAAAAACTTCGTATGGCTTCCTATGTGGGATGGTTTTAGGGAGTTCTCTTGGCGCAAAAAACTTTTTTATCGTCTGTATGATGTCCATATCATCAGCCACTGCAAAAAGATCCATGAATACGTCTCCTCGCAGGGGCTCTCATCACTACACGTACAGTATTTCCCTGAACCTTCTATTTCTGAGGACATACCTTTGAAAGGCTCTCCGCCATATACTTTCTTTTTATGGCCTCGCGACCCGGAGATAACTATCGACACTCTGGTAAAGATCGTCGGCGAAGATTCTATAGCTAAAGTGATATACAAGGGAGACGTCCCTAAAGATATGGCTAAGGATTACCGCTTTGACGTCGAAAGCGTTACTGGATGGCTTGCCACCGAAGATCTTTTCGCCAAGATCCGCGAAGCAGACTTCTATATCGCCCCAAGATTCCAAGAAGGCATAGGCTATAGTTTCATAGAAGCTATGGGCCTTGGAATGCCTATTCTCGCCCATGACGACGCCACTATGAACGAATATGTCGTCGATGGAGTGACAGGGAACCTTTTCTCTTCGGACTTCGTTCTCAATTCGGAACTTATAAGCCCAAAAAGACAACACGATGATATCATCAAAAATTGTAGAAAAGGAAGGGAAAAGTGGCTCGGCGATCTTTCTGCTATGAAAACCTTTATACTTCGGGATATTCCATCATGAAAATCGTAGTCCTCACAGTAGGCGATAAAGACGCCGGAAGTACACGATTTAGGATAACGCAGTATATCCCATTTCTTGAAGAGCAAGGGCATACGGTAACACTCATTCACCAGGAAGGCATTGATTCTTCTATCTTAGGCGTCATCGCCGATGCCGATATTGTTATCAATCAAAAATGTCTTATCAACATGTCTTTAGCGCGTAAGATTCGTGCACACAGCAAGCGCCTTATCTTCGATTTTGACGATGCTGTATATACAAGGCATGGGAAACCGTATTCTTTCATTACGCAGTGGCGCGTCAACAAACGGATACGTTTCTGGCTTAGTAATTCCGATACTGTCGTTACTGCTAACCTATATCTAAAAAACTATGCAAACCATTACAGCGACAAAGCATGCGTTATTCCTATGGCTATCGACTTTGATACTTGGAAGCCTCTTGAGCATAACGATGGTGATGGCATCGTTATCGGCTGGGCGGGAGCGCCCAACAATCTATATCATTTAAAGCGTCTGGAGAATATTTTGGCGACGATACTAAAAAGGCATCCTCGCGTCTCTTTTAACGTATTTTCTGGGAAGAAACCTGACCTTGCGGTGCCTTTTTCTTATACTCCTTTCGTTCCTGGGACGGAACACCTCTTTACTCAGAAACTCGATATCGGGCTGCTGCCTCTTTCAGAAGACGCTTTCTCTAAAGGGAAGTCTCCGATAAAAGCGATTCAATATCTTGCCTGCGGCGTTCCTGTCGTCGGCAATGTCTTCGGCGCTACGCATGAAATCCTCAATGAAGAAAACAGCTTCGCCGTCGAAAGCGATGAAGAGTGGGTTTCTGCTTTAGAAGCGCTTATACAGCAGCGTTCGTTGGCGAAGAAGATGGGAGAATGCGGCCGTCGTCATGTTCTTGGCATCAATGATATCAAAACTACTCGTCAGCAACTTCTAAAACTTCTATCTGAATAAAACAAGCTTTTAGCTCATGTTCGCATATAATTCCATATACTTTTTAGCCTGCTTAGACAAGTCATATTCCTTTTTTGCTTTCTCGATACAATTCAAAGACATTTTTTTGCGCTTATCGGAATCACTGAAGAATTCATGGATTTTATCACTCATTTCTTTGCTATCAATTTTATTAACAAGATAACCATGTGTTCCTGTTTCAATTACATCTGGGATACCACCAATATTAAAGCCTACAACGGGCGTTCCGCAGGCTATAGACTCTGTTACTGTGTTAGGGAAATTATCTTGTAGCGAAGGAATTACAAATAGATCGGCGGCATTATAAAAAAGCGACAACAACCTTTTATCTGTAATACTATTAAAATGGATGTGTTGTAGCTCCGTGGGTATTTTTTGAGCGAAACTACCTATTGTGATAATAACATATTCTTCTGGGGCCTGTATCATATTTAATGCTTCAATAGCATATTTCGTTCCTTTTCTTTCCTCTGCTAAATTACATGCTATCAGTAAAACGACCTTTTTTTTATCTGGAATATCCATGGCTTCCCTTACCACCGACTTTCTAATAGGTTTAAATACATTTAGATCAACTCCGTTAGGTATCTGCGAGACAGGGAACCTTGAAAAAAACGGACTTTTTTTCACCTTCTGTGATATCCATGTGCTTAATGTTACAATGTGAAGCTGTTCTGGTGGCAATGCCTTGAAAATATTGTTTTTGCGCGCCCATATTTTATGTGACAAGTCGTTATCGTCATTACTACACAGGCTTGGGCATGCTCCACAACCATTAGTAAATTTATCACAGTCGTTATCATAATGACACCCGCCAGTAAATGCGTTCATGTCTGCAAGTCTCCAAATAACAGGTTTATTGTACTTTTGTATTATCTTGAAAAATCTTTCGTAGTCAATAAATCTGGCGACCCAATGCAAATGAACAACATCACATTCTTTTATGTCTTCAATAAATCCCTTCATATCAACTAAAGATCTATCGTCGCTGAAAATCTCTTCGGTTCTATCTTTATACTTGTTTATATCACCATTT
>JABHNK010000033.1 GCA_018694295.1 Waddliaceae bacterium | reverse complement strand
AAATGGTGATATAAACAAGTATAAAGATAGAACCGAAGAGATTTTCAGCGACGATAGATCTTTAGTTGATATGAAGGGATTTATTGAAGACATAAAAGAATGTGATGTTGTTCATTTGCATTGGGTCGCCAGATTTATTGATTACGAAAGATTTTTCAAGATAATACAAAAATACAATAAACCTGTTGTCTGGAGACTTGCAGACATGAACCCATTTACTGGTGGGTGTCATTATGATAACGACTGTGATAAATTTACTAATGGCTGTGGAGCATGCCCAAGCTTGTGTAGTAATGACGAGAACGATTTGTCACATAAAATATGGTCGCGCAAAAACAAGCTTTTCAAGGCATTGCCACCGGAACAGCTTCATATTGTAACATTAAGCTCATGGATGTCACAAAAAGTAAAAAAAAGCCCGTTTTTCTCAAGGTTCCCTACCTCGCATATACCTAACGGAGTGGATCTGAACATATTCAGGCCCATTAAAAAATCTGTGGCAAGGGAGGGCTTGAATATACCCAATAAAAAAAAGGTCGTTTTATTGATAGCATGTGATTTAGCAGAGGAAAGAAAAGGAACAAAATATGCTATTGAAGCATTAAATATGATACAGGACCCAAAAGAATATGTTATTATAACTGTAGGTGATTTCGCTCAAAAATTACCCACGGAGCTACAACACATCCATTTTAATAGTATTTTAGACAAAAGGCTGTTGTCGCTTTCTTACAATGCTGCAGATCTATTTGTAATTCCTTCGTTACAAGATAATTTCCCTAATACAGTAATAGAGTCTATAGCATGTGGAACGCCTGTTGTAGGTTTTAATATTGGTGGTGTCCCAGATGTAATTGAAACAGGAACGCATGGCTATCTTGTTAATAAAATTGACAGCAAAGAAATGAGCGATAGAATTCAGGAATTCTTCAGTGATTCCGATAAGCGCAAAAAAATGTCTTTGAATTGTATCGAGAAAGCAAAAAAGGAATATGACTTGTCTAAGCAGACTAAAAAATATATGGAATTATATGCGAACATGGGCTAAAGCCTGTTTTTATTCAGATAGAAGCTTTAGAAATTGCTGACGAGTAGCTTTGATATCATTAATGCTAAGAACATAACGACGGCCGCATTCTCCCATCGTTTTCGCTAAAGAACGCTGCTGTATAAGCGTTTCGAGGGCAGAGATCCACTCTTCATCGTTTTCGACGGCGATGCTGTTTTCTTTGTTTAATATTTCATGCGTAGCGCCAAAGATATTCCCAACGACAGGAACGCCGCAGGCAAGGTATTGTATCGCTTTTATCGGGGACTTTCCTTTAGAAAAGTCGTCTTCGGAAAGGGGGAGCAGTCCGATGTCGAGTTCTTGCGTAAAAAAATGCTCCGTCCCAGGAACAAAAGGAGTATAAGAGAAGGGGACAGCAAGGTCGGGTTTCTTCCCCGAAAAGACCCTAAAAGAAACGCGAGGATGCTTTTTTAGTATCGTCGACAAGACAGCTTCCAGACGCTTTAGATGGTATAGATTGTTAGGCGCTCCTGCCCACCCGATGACGATATCGTCATCGTTACGTTTTATAGGCTTCCAAGTGTCAAAATCAATAGCCATAGGAATAACGCATGCTTTGTCTCTGTAGCGGTCAGCATACTTTTTGAGATAGCAGTTCGCCGCGACAACAGTATCGGAATTTTTAAGCCAGAAACGTATCCGTTTGTTGACGCGCCACTGCGTAATGAAAGAATACGGTTTCCCATGCCTTGTATATACAGCATCATCAAAATCGAAGATAAGACGTTTGCTATTAGCGCGAATCTTACGCGCCAACGACATCGCGATAAGACATTTTTGGTTGATGACAACATCGGCATCGGCGACAACATCTACAATAGAAGAATCAATGTCTTTCTGGTGGATGAGCGTCACCGAATATCCCTGCTTTTCAAGAAAGGGGATATACTGTGTTATCCTAAATTTTGTGCTTCCAGCGTCTTTATCGCCTACAGTGAGGACTACAATCTTCATTATTCATGCCCTGTAACACGCCAATTCCCTTGACGGCTATCTTTTTGGTAACTATCATTTACGTCTTTATATGATATAAGATGATATCTTTGTTTTTCAAGGATTTAGCACGCATGGCGTATAAATTCTAGAAAGGAACCGGAGGCATGACGATGGCAGAGACGACGAAATTCATTCCACCACAAAAACTCGATACGGCAGTTTTGTTCCTGGTCTTCAGCAGGTTAGGCACCACAGAGCAGGTTTTCGAAGCGATAAGGAAGGCGCAGCCACCACGATTATATATCGCAAGCGACGGCGCGCGTAACAATGCGGACGGCGAAGCAGAGAAAGTCGATGCCGTCAGAAACTTTATACTTTCGAATATCGACTGGAAGTGCGAGGTAAAGACGCTATTAAGAGAGGAAAATCTCGGATGTAAAAAGGCTGTAAGCGGTGCTATCGACTGGTTCTTTGAAAACGAAGAAATGGGGATAATACTCGAAGACGACTGCCTCCCAAGCCAGAGCTTTTTTTGGTATTGTGAAGAACTCCTCGACAAATATAAAGACGATACAAGGGTGATGCATATCACAGGGATAACATACGCCCCCAAAAACGAGAACGTAGAAAACCACAGCTATCACTTCGCTAGAGTAGGTGGCATATGGGGATGGGCGTCATGGCGAAGAGCATGGAAATTATACGAGCCCGACATGGAAAGCTACCCGCAGGCAGTAAAAGAAGGACTCTTCAAAGACCTCTTCATCGGAGAGCCTAAGATGTTAAAACACTACGAAAAATGCTTCAGAAGGGCATACGGTAACGTAAGAACATGGGACTATCAGTGGACGTATACCAAGCTGATAAATAGTTCTCTGAATATTATGCCAGCAAAAAATCTCATACGTAACATCGGCCACGGAACTGCCGAAGCAACACATACCACGACAGATAACGACAGGTATTCTACGATGAAACTACACGAGCTGACATTCCCGTTAATCCACCCACAGTTCATTGCTATAGATAGGGAATTCAACGACCAGAATTTCAGATATTCAACACACGTTCCACTTGCCACCAAGATAAAACGACGCTTGCGTTGCTGGTTTTCACCGAAAAGGTTTAAAAGACTTATAAAGAAGCAGTAAAGCTATGAAGAAAAAATACAACATCCTTATCGCTCTTGGGTCTTTTAAAGACGTTTTTTCTCCTAAAGAATCATGTAAGATTCTCGAAGATGCCGTGAAAAATGCCATAGATTGCAATATCGAATGTATCACGATGGCCGATGGCGGAGAATATTCCCACGATGTGATGAAACAAAATACACAGTGTATCACGGTTGACGTACCGCATGTAGTAACACCTCACGGAAAAAAAGTAACTGTATCATATCTCCTCATCGATAATACAACAGCATTTGTCGGAGCGTCGGAAATTCTAAGGATGACACAGGAATACGATGCATATAAAAACCCTCTAAATCTTACTTCTTTCGGGCTAGGGCAGCTTGTCGATGATGCCACAAAAAAAGGAGCCACAGAGATTATTATAGGACTAGGAGGGACAAATACCGTCGATGCAGGTATCGGCATGGCACAAGCCCTAGGAGCACGATTCCTCGATGAAAACAACGATATCCTTGTACCAACGCAAGGGGAGTACTTCACGGGAAAAGACCTGGAAAATATCTATGATATCGATTGTAAAGACGTCATGGAAAAATATGGCACCATATCATTAAAGACGCTTTGCGACGGAGATATAACCCTCGAAGAGATGTATATCCCTACAAACCAAAAGATTAGCGCGGAATACGACGTCGAGCGCAACGCTATACACAAAAAACTCTCTCATGGAATACAAAGCTATTGTAATGTCGTCGAACGAAAAAGTTCTGTGTCACGAGAAGATGATAAGACATTGCAATGTCAGCGTTTCTATGGGGTGGCAGGAGCTATAAACCTAAGCCTTAAAGCTCTTTTCCCTAAAACAATGCTGCTCCTCGGTGTCGACTATTTTATCGAGCTGGTGAAGCTGGAAGAAAAAATTAAAAATGCCGACCTTGTCATTACTGGAGAAGGGCGGTTCGACAATTCATTAATGGGAAAGACACCTATAGGAATTAGTAGATTAGCAAAAAAACATGGCAAACCAGTAGTGTATATGTGTGGCGACGTTGATGATTCGCTGAAGAAATGTTTTACTTCTTCGATAGCATTCACACTGCCTCAAGATATTCTCGATAGTGGCGTTTCTACCCTCATCAGCTGCCACAAATATTATGAAAACCCTCCTGAAGAAGAGCATAATAAAGAAGACAAAAATCTTCTATATCGGCACAATACTCCTAAAATATTTAGCGAAGCATTGCGAGAATACTTTACTACGAAAAAGCTGGAGTTATGATGAAAGTAGTTTTTTTAATAGCAGGAAAAGGACGAAGGCTTGGCGCTCTTACAGAGAATAACCACAAGTCTCTCATAACACTCAATAATAAATCTCTTCTAAGCCACCTAATTGAAAACTTCGTATATGCAGGATTAACGGACTTCGTCCCTATCGTAGGGCATTGCCATGATATGGTGTTGTCGTGCTTCGATAATACATCATCAGAAAAAACCTGCGTCACACCGATATATAACCCACGCTATGAAGAGACGAATAACTTATATTCATTGTATTGTGCGAAAAACGTCCTCGCCGGCGAAGAATTTATCCTTTGTAACGGAGACCTCATCCTCGATAGGGCTATAGTCGAAGGGATCTCTAGAAAAACAGGACTTTCGGCGATAGGTATCGATGATTCCTATAGAACGTCGCCAATAGACTCTCCAGGGACTGTTATCGATGATAATAGAATATATGACCTAGGAAGGCATATCCCTTTTGAAAAGTCGGGAGGCTATGCTATAGGACTCTATAAGTTCAATGCAGAGCTGTCGTCGGCATTCTTCGACGAAGCAGAGAATATGCTCAACGAAAATATCAATGCAGGATTCCACGACCCCTTGCCACTTTTGGCGTCACGATATCATATCCATAAACATAGCACAGAAGAAAGACTTTGGACAGATATCGACACTGAAGATGATATTCCTAGAGCTAGAGAGCTTTTGAACAAAATTTTAGAAGAGAATAATAACTATGAAGACGCAAGAAAAGAAGTCTGTTATATATCCTGACCTTTGCGACAAAATCGTCGTTATAACAGGAGGAGGACAAGGTATAGGAAAAGGGCTGGTTACATCCTTTATCAACCAAGGATGTGCCGTCGTCGTCATAACAAGAAGCGACGCCCCATGGTTCGATGATATAAACCATGATAATAAACACGCCTTTATAAAAAGTGATATCCGCGACACCGCTTCTATAGCGTCGTGGCTTGAAGAACACGAAAAAAAAGGAAAGAAAATTGACGTCCTTATCAATAACGCAGCAACTATAGTAAGAAGACCTCTCGTAGACTGTTCCGAAGATGATTGGAATAATATTATGGATGTAAATTGTAAGGCGACGTTTTTTCTCTCACAGCTTTTCGCAAAACATATGATGAAAAACGGTGGCGGCAACATCATCCACGCAGCTTCGTTCGCTGCAAAGATGCCTTCGATGCCATACTCCCTTTATTCGGCGTCGAAATCCGTGATAGCTTCTTTCACCCGTAGCATGTCAGCAGAATGGGCCCCACATAATATAAGAGTTAATTCTTTTAGCCCAGGCGTCATCGAAACTCAGATGACAAAACCCGCCATAGATAACAATGGAGAAAAGATGCTCCAAGATATTTCACTACAACGCTTTGGCAACGTAGACGAAGTAGCAAAAGCAGTAATGTTTTTGGCTTCAGAAGCCTCTTCGTATATAACAGGAGCCGATATCGATATCAGTGGAGGGAAATTCTCTATACAAAATCCGCATGCGCCATGGAACAATAAAAAAGATAGCCAATAATAAGGAAGGCAGAAAATGTTTGATGTCAGAGAAAAAGTAGCAATAGTAACAGGAGCGGCAGGAGGTATAGGACTTGAGATCGCCAAGGCTTTTGCCAGCGAAGGAGTAAAACTCGTCGCTGTAGATATATCAGAAGATTTAAAAGATATCATAAAAGATAACGTAAAAGAATATTCTTTTGAGCCGCTAATTATAAAAGCAGATTTGACGAATAATACAGAAGTAGAAAAAATTATCGCCGACACTGTAGCAAACTTCGGCACTATAGATATCCTTGTCAACAGCGCAGGAGTCAACGTACGAAAAAAACTCGACGAATATACTCAGGAGGATCTGGATTATATCATAGATCTAAACGTGAAAGCGATATTCAACATAAGCAACAAAGCAGCAGCAGTAATGAAAGAACGCTCTTATGGCAAGATAATAAATTTCAGCTCTACACAAGGCATTACATGTTGGAATGGAAATGGACGATTTTCCTTGGCGCCATATTGCGCAAGCAAGGCAGCGTTGATCGCTATGACAAAAGCTTTCGCTCTAGACCTCGCAAAACATAACATTACCGTAAACGCTATATGCCCGGCTTTTGTCGATACACCCCTAGTGCGACCAGTAAAAGACGACGCGGAATTATACGAAGACATCATATCAAGAACGCCATTAGGAAGGTTCGCGGCAGCATCGGAATTGATAGGCCCTACGATGTTCCTTTCTTCAGATGCAAGTAGCTTCGTCACAGGACACGCCCTTCTAGTCGATGGAGGATGGACTATTGAATAATGCCAAAGGAAAAACTTCTTTGAAACTCGGCATCGCAGACATGGTGGCAAATTTCGTCCCCGGCAGTGGCAACCCCATAGGCATCCCAGAGGCGACATGGCAAACGATGAAGCCCCTTGAAAAACTAAGCATTGTCATTGATATCATAAAACATTCAGGTTTCGATTATGTGGAGCTTGGAATCCCTTGGATCAACGATATATCACAAGAATATACTTCAGAAGATGTCTTTTCTCTAGTGAAAGAAAAAAACATGACAGTAGGCTCGTTCTGTAGCCTTATGCCGGCGACATTAAAAGTCGTAGGGCCCAATACCGACAAAATAAAGATACGAGAATACCTAGAAAACGTGTTTTTAAATTGTAGTAAGATCGGCGGAGATGTCATAGTCTTTGGTAGCGGAGATTCACGGAATGTCCCAGAAGGATATTCATACGAAAACGCTGAACAAGATATCCTTAACTTCCTGAACACCGCAGCAGAAATCATAGAAAGAAATAAATACGACCTAAAGCTTGTTATCGAGTCTTTGAATACAGAAGAATGTAATTATATCAACACATTAGAAGAAGCATATAACATCGCATGTAAGGTCGACGCCACAAGCATAGGTATCGTGATAGATACTTTCCACGCATACCGTCAAAAACGAAACGTTATAGAAGAAATACCTGATATTATCGATAAAGTCTTGCATCTGCACCTTGCACAACCCGAAGATCGTAGATGGCCAGGATCTTTACAGCAAGAAGATAGTTTCGACTTCATAGAGTTTTTTGGAGCCTTGAAAGATAACGGATATAACGGTAATGCTACAGTAGAATGTAATTTCGACAACATGCAAGAACAGATAGGCCCATGTGGCGAAACATTAAAGGCTATGGTATAGATGACCACAAAAAAGAAAATATACCTTTTTGATTTCGACGGCGTGCTATGCGATAGCATAGAAGAATGCATGATAGTAAGCTATAACGCATACTATGGCACCTCAATAACTAATGCCGACGAAATAAAACCCGAAGGTAGAAGCTTTTTTGTCAAAAACCGATACCTCGTAAGACCAGCATATGAATACCTCCTCCTGTGGGAAGCCTACAGCAATAAAGCTGCCCTCGACGAAGAGGCTTTCGAACTCCTTAGAAAACAGCACTTTAAGGACTCAAAGGCTTTTCATGATGCTTTTTTCTCACACCGCGGCACCTTAAGAAAAGATATAGAACATTGGATATCGCTCCACAAAACATACGAAAGCACCACACAGCTTATGGATATCGATTCCGAAGACATTTATATCGTCACCAATAAAGACAAAGAGTCTGTAGAAAAAATATCTTCAGCACATGGATATCGTCATAAAATTCGCGATATATATTCTAAAGAGATCTCCAACGATAAAAGAGTGCTAATAAAAAAACTGGTCGCCGATTATAATATCGATCTTAATGAATGTGAGCTTATCTTCGTTGATGATAACACCGGCCATCTAAAAGATGTAGGTGCTATGAAAGAACTTAATATAACAGCACTTCTTGCAAAGTGGGGGTATGTTGACACTACAACGACATATCATTTTAAACAAATCAACTGCCTTGCAGAAATTTCTAACAATTAGAGGTTATAATGAAAAAGATAAGAGTAGGAATTAATGGTTTCGGACGTATAGGACGCGCAATCTTTAGGATAAACGAGCTATCAGAGGATATGGAAGTCGTCGTCATCAATGACATCAATCCCGACATAAAAAATATAGCATATCTTCTGCAATATGATACCACATATGGAAGGCTCAATAAAAATGTCACATGCGATGACAATTCTCTTATAATCGAAGACAAAAAAATCGATGTATACCATTCTAAAAATATCCTAGACGTTCCTTGGGACGACTATAATGTAGACATCGTCATCGACTCGTCAGGAGTGAGCAGCAACCTTGAGGCAATAAAGTCTGACGATGTCACCAATGTAAAACATTTCATTATAACAAACGCTGCTGGTGGCGACGTTAAGACAATAATATTTGGCGTCAATGAAGATGAATTCGACCCAAAAGAACATAGAATTTTGTCTTCTAGCATATGCGATACAATATCACTGTCGCCACTACTAAAGCTTATACAGGGAAGTCACAACATCGAAGGAGGGTTCTTAACGACGCTACACCCTTGGCTAGGGTATCAGAACCTTCTCGACGGACCTTCGGCGTCATGGTCGCAGCCCGGAGATATATATTCTCATTATGCTCTAGGGCGCTCCTCGATAAACAACCTTATACCAAAGTCGACATCGGCGATACTCGCTGCAGAGCATGTCTTCCCGAATCTATCACAGAAAATACAGTCTTTTTCATATAGAGTGCCGACAAGTATAGTGTCGAGCGCCGTCTTGATTTTGCAGCTTGATAAAGAAATATGCCCCGAAGACCTTAAAGGACGTTTTGATGACTTCGAAAAAGAACAAAAATACCACGTCATAAAAAATAGCGAAGAGCCTTTGACTTCAATGGACTATGCTCAAGAAGACTTTTCCGTAATAATAGACCATCGATGGACGAAAGTAGAAAATAAGAACCTACTTAAAATGGTGTATTGGTATGACAACGAATGGGGATATAGCAGCAGAGTCGTTGACCTTGTGGTCCTAGTAGCAGAACATTATAACTATTATGCTGATATAGCATTGGATAACAGCAAAGAAGAGAAGAATTATGCAGGAAATACTGTCTAAAAATTAAAAAATACCATCGCATAGAACAATGAAGCCGCAGAGTAATATAATAGTTTTTTCGTTGACGACGCCTTCTGAGGCGCTGGCCTTGGCGATTAACGCCATAAAAGACAACGATATCACAACATATTGCTTGTCAACACACCTGCTCTTCGACAAAGAACGCGAAAAAATACAACAGCATTGTAATAAAAAACTATGTTTCGTCTCGTTTTATGAATTTCTCTCTCAAGAGGAGATGGAATATTGTGATGGTGAAGCCGACAAGGTTGTCCTCGAAAAATATGGGACACGAGAAGATAAGCTTACACAATATTACAAGGCTATTAAGAGGCTGAAAAACGAGACCGTATATAAGAACCTTGCTGACAAATATGACCTCAAAGAAAAAATACTCCTCGCCGATGATCTCGGAATAGACAAAGACGTTTGGAAAGGACATGATTTCGAAGAACGTATCACTCACGATTACGAACATATAAAACCAGTACGCAAAGTCCGTAAGAAAAAACCATTCCTACAAAGGGTTTTTTCTGAGAATGCTATCATTAAAGTAGGGGGCAAAAAATATTACTTCTATGGAAGTATAAACAGGGTAAAACAATACCTCGACGACGATAAAGCAATAATAGCGCAGATTCCTCGCTGGGAGAAGATATTACTATATATAATAAAAAAGCTTTGTAAGAAAACCCTCTTATATAAAAGAAGGAACGCCAAGAAACCGTATCATCTCTTCAACGTGTTGGCGCACACGGCATCTTCGGTGCTGAAAGCCATCAAAGGCTACAATGTCTATGACATCATCGCGCCGATACATGAAGATAACGATATATATGGATACATGACACTATTCCTCGGTAATACTATGGCATACCTTCAAGATGGTTTCTTGCCAAGCTACTACCCTAGCGTGTATCTGAAATATAGGATATGGGCCGACAGATATTTCGTGTGGGATGATCTGTCGAAAGGCATCTTTGAAAGGCACGGACTAAAACATGAAAAATGGGAAGGCTTTAGGAAGATGCCCCTACTACCGGTAGAACATGTAAGCCGTCCGCTGAAAAAGGCCGTCTTTTTGTCGAGCGGGACAGGGGACTGGACGGCGCTTAAGAACCGCTCCGACGAAGACCTTGCCTTTATGGCTTTCGTCGAAGCAGCACGGAAAAATCCACATATACAGTTCGTATATAGACCGCATCCATTGTGGCTGCACCCAAACCATCAAGGTGTTCGTTCTATAGATCGAATTATTGAATATGCCAAAGAGATAGCCTTGCCGAACTTCGTCGTCTCTGACGGTGCAAAAAAAGAAGGAGAGAATTTCATAAAAGATGGAGAAGTCTCCATGGCTCCTACGACGATAAAAGAAGAAATGAAAACATCGGATATAATCTTCGGAGATCATTCACAGACACTACTGACCTCTGCACAACAAGGAAAGATTATCGCCTCGGTAAGCCTCGTCAAGAGAAAAGAATTTTTCTACGACTACACAAATATTGGCTTTCCTATACTACGCTCCGCAGAAGATATCAGCGACTTTATCAATAAGGTCGAGAACGACAAAAACTTCGTCGAAGAATATAACAAAGCTGTAAAACGATATAATGAGAGATACGCATAAAATGATAGAAGAAATACGACATAATGACATCGTGCTGTCGATAATAATAAGGGCAAACTATGACTCCGAAGGAATAAAATTCTTTACCCCCGACGATTTCTCACAGCAGCTAGCATATATGAAACGCGAGAAAGATTACGTTATAGACCCCCACGTTCATAACCACGTGGAAAGAAACGTCTCTTTGACACAAGAAGTCCTTCTCATCCGTAGCGGTAAAGTCCGTGTAGACTATTACGACGACGATAGAAACTACCTAGAAAGTAGGATCCTCAACAAGGGCGATGTCGTCTTATTAGCTCACGGCGGCCATGGCTTCGAGATGATAGAAGAAAGCGAGATTATAGAGATAAAACAAGGACCATACGCCGGAGAAAGAGACAAGGAAAGGTTCGAGCCCGTCAAAAAAGAAAACATAGAGATAAACCAATGATACCAGTTAACGAGCCGTTACTTGACGGCAACGAAAAAAAATACCTGTCAGAATGCATCGACACCGGATGGATAAGCTCAGAAGGTCCCTTCGTGAAGAGATTCGAAGAAGGTATGGCACAGTATGTAGGAAGAAAACATGCCGTCGCTGTTACTAATGGATCAGCAGCGCTAGAGCTCGCCGTAGCAGCACTGAAACTTCACGATGGCGACGAAGTGATAATGCCAACATTCACAATAATCTCCTGTGCACAAGCCCTCGTAAGGCATGGCGTAACGCCTGTCCTCGTCGACAGCGACGCCACAACATGGAATATGAACGCCGCAGATATCGAGGCGAAGATAACACCAAAGACTAAAGCGATAATGATCGTACATATCTACGGTCTTCCCGTCGACATAGACCCCATTATGGCATTGGCAAAGAAATACGACCTTAAAATCATCGAAGACGCCGCAGAAATGATTGGGCAAGAATATAAGAACAAAAAATGCGGATCCTTCGGCGATATCAGCATTTTTAGCTTCTACCCCAACAAACATATCACCACTGGCGAAGGAGGGATGGTCCTATGCGACGACGATGAGCTCCACGAAAGATGTAAAAGCCTAAAAAACCTATGCTTCCAAGGCAAGAAAAGATTCGTCCACGAAGAACTAGGATACAATTTCAGGATGTCGAACATCCAAGCCGCCCTCGGCGTGGCACAGCTAGAAAGAATCGAAGAATTCGTAGAGAAAAAACGCTACATAGGGAAGATGTATACAGACCTGCTGAGCGATATCGATGCCATACAACTACCACTGGAGAAAACCGACTACTCTAATAATATCTACTGGGTCTTCGGGATCTTGATAAAAGAAGAGTGTAATAAAACAGCAGAAGATATAATGATGGCCCTGAAGGAATATACCATAGGGACAAGGCCATTTTTCTGCCCCATGCATAAACAGCCAGTCTTTAAGAACATGGGAATGTTCGTAGAAGAACAACACCCTATAGCAGAAAATCTCTACGAAAAAGGATTATATATCCCCAGCGGTATGGCCATCACAGAAGAACAGATGGCGAAAGTTAGCGAATCATTACATAAGGTGGTGTTTGTATGAGTCAATTTGGAGATCTATACGCAGGATACTACGACCTGCTATATAACGATAAAGATTATAAAGCAGAAGCAAAGTTCGTCGACAGTCTTATAAAAAAATACAACGCCACGGCTAATACAATGCTGGACGTAGGATGTGGTACAGGAAAACATGCAGAAATTTTTGCCGATATGGGCTACGCCGTCCATGGCATAGACCTTAGCGAAGATATGCTGGCTATAGCACGGAAACAGTCAAAATCAGATAATGTCACCTTTAGCAAGGCCGACGTCACAGCGATGAAACTCGATGAAAAATACGATACCATCGTCTCGTTGTTCCACGTCATGTCATACCAAACTACCAATGAAGCCCTAATAAAAGCTTTTGAAGGCGTATATAACCACCTTAAAGACGGGGGAGTCTTCGTCTTCGACTTCTGGTATGGGCCTGCCGTCCTCAGCGATAAACCCGCCACGAAGATAAAAAGACTTGAAAACGATGACATCAAAGTTACAAGGCTGTCAGAGCCAGTAATGTACCCCGAACGCAATGTCGTAGATGTAAATTTCGACGTTTTTATAGAAGATAAAAGCTCACATGAAGTGACAAGAAAAAAAGAACTTCACACCATGAGATACCTATTCGACACAGAACTCTCAATGATATGCGATAAGATAGGATTCGATGTCGTAGAAACAAAAGTATGGATGGATGATAAACAACCAAATTTTGAAAGCTGGAATGTTGTATGGATAGTAAAAAAATAACACCAAGAGCTGGTATAAACATAGCTTTTTTTGTCGACGCTAAACCTACCTCAGGAGGGGGGTTCCAGTACTGCTGTAGAGCAATACGGGCACTGAAAAAATACCAGCCGGACAACGTCAACTACATATTCTTCGCCTTTTATCACGACGTCGCAGAAGCATATAAAAAAGAAGGTATAGAGGTCTTATGCATAAGAGAGACGCTCTCGATGCCTAAAGATAAAAAACACCCTTCAAAAAAACACCTACTGTCAAGCATAGTAAAAAGAATGCCACTGCCAAAACATTCTATAGAAAAGATCTTGATGAAGGTCTTCGACATAGATCTCGTATATTTTTTCGCACCATCAATGCAAGTGCTAGATTTCAAAACATTGCCATACGTCATGACAGTATGGGACCTGTGCCATAGAGATTATAACGAATTCCCGGAAATAAGAAAAAATGACGAGTTCGAAAGAAGAGAAAAACTATACACCACAGGACTGAAAAAAGCTGCGGCGATAACCGTCGATGCACCCCTCAGCAAAGACAATATTATCAGACGCTATGGTATCGATGATAAACGCATACATGTATTGCCTTTTCTGCCGGCGGCAGAAGGGAAAAGCGTTGCTGTTGACATCGATATCAAGAAAAAATACTCCATTGCCAACGATTACATTTTCTATCCTGCGCAGTTCTGGGCACATAAAAATCATATATATATACTTAAAGCTCTTAAGGCCCTTAAAGAAAACCACGATATAAAAATCGACGCTATATTCACGGGATCAGATAAAGGAAACCTAAAAGATATCTTGCAGAAAGCCGAAGAACTTGGCATCGCCGAGCAGATACACTATCTCGGCTTTGTCGATAATGAAGAAATGCCATCGCTGTATAAGCAGTCGCTTTCACTGGTAATGCCGACATATTTCGGACCCACAAACATACCACCACTAGAAGCCTTCCTATACGGATGCCCAGTTTGTTATTCCGACCTCGAAGGACTTAAAGATCAGGTCGGCGATGCTGCTTTTCTTATGGATCTCCAAGACCCAAAAAGCCTCGCAGAACACCTCATAACGATACAAAAAGACAAAAAAGTCGTCGAAAAGAAAAAGGCGCTAGGAAAAAAGATTCTATCACAGTGGAGCGAAGAAGATTTCTCGCGTGTCATCATCAACATCATCGAAGACTATAGAATCCTACGAGAATGCTGGCAATAATATCCATGATTGCGAACTAACACAATATTTTAGCAATTCATCTGCTGATTTACACGTTCTCATGCGGCTGACGCCCCAGAAAAGCAATACGTGGCCGTGACATTAGAATCCCTCTTCAAGAAGTTTATCAGCAGCGCTGTATTTTTGTTGTCGACAAATAGAATCGTTATACGTGTTATTTTTATCGTTCATTTTGTCTTTAACATCGTTGTCGATGAATTCGAAATCTATATTTTTGTCATTGAGAATATATAGTATGGCATCACCATACCACGCTGCCCATTTGCTGTAGGTGCTTCGTGGGCCGATAATAAGATCACATTTTGCCATAGAATATAAATCTTCAATCATATTACCCTTGGAGATTTTACAACGCATTCCCGGAAATTCACTATTATTTCTGTGCTCGTCGCTATATATAATGAACAGGGGATTGTAATGATTATAGCGTTTTGCCAGCGTTCCCATATATTCTCTATATTGTGCTATAGAGATAAAACGCGCCCCATTTTCAAACTCTTTATAATCAGTATGTCGAATATGAACTCCTATGACTAACTTCTCCTTTTCGATGTCTTCCCAAAAAGCATCTATTGTAGTGATGATGTCGGAGCGCGGTTTGAAAAGAGCGAGAAGTTCTTGGCGAAATTTATCTATTCCTATAGGATTATAAAATTTCCAGCCGTGAAGAGTGTATAGTCCCGGTTTTAAATCTGAGAAAAACAAATCATCGGCTTCAGAATATTCTTTTTTGTCGATAAAGTATTGATATTGATATTGATATTGATATTTGTTATCAAATATGTTCGACGGCGTGGGAGGAAGAGGAACGCGATTGTCGCTTCTTTTAACTTCTATGCGAATATTTTTTTTTGTTTTTAGAAATAAATGCCTTAAAATTTTCCAATAGTAGTAATGTAATTTTTTAACATAAAAGAGCTTATTTTTTTTTGCATTTGCAGGCGATATGCCGACATTATATTGAAGTCTTGGGAAATAATGAGCGTATTGGTGAAAACTTGGATTGTAGAACCTATATTTTTTCTCGAGACAGTAGCTGTATAAATTCGTAAAATTCCATAGCTGGTTACAAAGTCTTCCGCAGTTATGTTTTATCGCCAATATTGTTACGGAATTTCTTCGAAATTTTCTTATTAATAACCAGCGCCACATGAAAAAAACGACAGTGATAGTAACAAAAATAGAACCGAAAAGTTTTAGTGTAAAGATCATTATAATGAACGCTATATTTTTTTGATCATGTCAGCATAACTTTTCTTAAGACCTTCCTTCAACGATGTCGTCGAAGACCATCCCAACGACTTGATCTTCGTGATGTCGAGGAGCTTCTGCGGCGTTCCATCAGGACGACTAGTATCCCATAAGATCTCACCACGATAGTCGACAGCATCGGCGATCGCTTCGGCGAGTTCTTTTATCGTCATATCTTCGCCACAGCCGATATTGATAAGAGGAGGGACTTCTTCAGAACCGACAATAGCATCATAAGCATCATCATCGAGGCTGAAAAGCATAAACAAAGCATCGGCAACGTCGTCGCTATAAAGGAATTCCCTTCGTACCGCCCCAGTTCCCCAACACGTCACGGAAGGAGATCCAGACTCTTTGGCTTCATGGAACCTTCGAAGTAATGCAGGAAGTACGTGAGAATTCTCAGGGTGATAAGAATCGTTAAGGCCATAGAGATTCGTTGGCATGGCAGCCAAAAATTTCGTGCTGTATTGCCTATTATACGCCCAGCACATCTCAATGCCAGCAATCTTGGCGATGGCATATGGACGGTTTGTCTTCTCAAGAGTACCAGTAAGAAGACATTCCTCTTTCATAGGCTGTGGGCATCCGCGAGGATATATACACGAAGATCCAAGGAATATCAGACGCTGCACGCCACAACGCCACGATTCGTGTATGATGTTTTGCTGTATAGCAAGGTTCTCATAGATGAACTCCGCAGGGTATGTGTCGTTGGCTAAGATACCACCAACCTTAGCGGCACAAAGGAAGACGTTTTCAGGCTTCTCATCTTCGAAGAAAGCTTTAACAGCACGCTGATCGGTGAGATCGAGGTCATCATGAGTGCGTACTACGATGTTAGTATAGCCCTCTTTTTCAAGACGGCGAACAATCGATGACCCTACAAGACCACGATGACCTGCTACGTATATCTTGGCATCATGTGGAATGATATTATGTGACATCGGTAGGGACCTTCTCGTTGATGATCTCTTCTTCTTCGTCGTCGTCGTAGTCCATAATAAGAGGAGCCATTCCTTCGAGGTCTGATTCCATCATCTCATTGACGAGCTCTTCGAACGATGTCTTTGCTACCCATCCTAGGTTTTTCTTCGCCTTAGTAGGATCGCCGAGAAGAGTCTCAACTTCCGTAGGCCTGAAATAGCGGGCGTCGACCTTAACAACAGTCTTGCCATTGTAATAATGAGAAGCATCGTCACGGACGGTGGCAACGCCATACTCTTCAACGCCTTCACCATGCCATGCTATGTCAATGCCGACATAATCGAAAGATCTTTCTATGAATTCCCTAACGGAATGCTGCTCGCCAGTGGCGATGACATAGTCCTCAGGAGTGTCTTGCTGCAGCATAAGCCACATAGCTTCGATATAGTCGCGGGCATGACCCCAGTCGCGTTTCGCGTCGAGATTCCCAACATAAAGACACTCTTGCATGTCATAAGCTATAGCAGCGACAGCGCGCGTTATCTTTCTGGTTACAAATGTCTCTCCACGAAGAGGGGACTCGTGGTTGAAGAGGATGCCATTACAGGCGTATATTCCATAGGCTTCGCGGTAGTTTACCGTTATCCAATACCCATAAAGCTTGGCTACACCATAAGGAGAGCGCGGATAGAAGGGCGTCGTCTCACTTTGTGGAGACTCTTGGACAAGACCATAAAGCTCCGACGTCGATGCTTGATAAAATTTAACTTTCTTTTCCATCTTAAGAATTCTGATGGCATCGAGGATACGCAGAACCCCTATGGCATCGGAATTCGCCGTGTATTCTGGCGCTTCGAAAGATACGGCAACATGGCTCTGTGCAGCGAGGTTGTAGATCTCGTCAGGCTGGACTTCCTGGATGATACGTATAAGACTCGTAGAGTCGGTCATATCACCATGGTGTAGGATGAACGTCTCGGCAGTCTGTATCTCTTCATACAGATGGTCGATACGGTCGGTGTTGATTAGTGACGAACGCCGCTTGATACCATGGACGATATAACCCTTATCAAGAAGAAATTTAGCAAGATATGCTCCGTCCTGCCCGGTGATTCCCGTTATCAAAGCTTTTTTTGTCATGATATACTCCTGTCTTTGTTGTTTTTTATATTATAACCATAACCAGTGTGCGACTTCATACCATTTTTGTACAGGTATAATGTTTGGATTTTTTATTTACATATGTTAACGTCAAATCAATAGATATAATGAGTAGCGTATAGGAATAGCGTAGCGCGTAGAGTATAAAAGAAGTTAGGAATAGGCTTTTGGGGTTCTATCCGCTATCCGCTATAACTATCCGCTATAAAAAACACTGAAATGCGGCTACGCCGCATATCAAGGAGAAAACATATGGGACTGTGGTCTACAGGAGACTATACTAATCGAGGCAAAATATTTTCTCGTCCTATGGATGACGCCAAAGCACACCTTAAAGGCGCCTTCGCAAAAAATGCCAAGGTCTCCGGTATAGCACTGAAAATATTCAAAAGCGACAAAGGCGTAGAAATCAAGGACGCAAACGTTCTCGATAGGATAGGACGTCTCGTTACTGGGATGTTGCTTTACATCCCGCTTATCAACGTCATCGTCGATAGGGCGCTTAGGGGCGTTTTGAAAAAGCAAGAAGGACAAACAGGGGAAGAGAGCGCTGTTGAACAGTCCGTGGAAGAGGGCGCCGTCGTCGATAGCGCCTTGGTTGCATTAAACAAAGAAAAGATAGCGAAAAGCGAGTGCACTGTTGGCTTGGAAGATATTGATGTCCAAGTACAAGATGCTGACGAAGTCCAAAAAGAACCTACCGGCATTGATCTTAACGAAGGCTTGGAGAAAGCTGTTAAAGAAGGAAATAAAGAACAAGTCAAATTTTTCCTCGAAAAAGGTGCTGATCCTACAGTTGGCCTAGAAGAGGCTATCTGGAGCGGTGGTGATATAGAGATAGTGAGGCTATGCCTTGAAAATGGCGCCGACGCCAGCAAAGGGATAGATCTTGCCGAACGACTGGGGAGGAAAGATATAGAAACACGTTGTCGTAATTTTAGAAGTGAATCGAGAACGGCGGTTGCGGATGGAGGGAAAGAAATCCGCAGTGTTAACGAAGAATTGAAAGAAGCCTCCCGAAGAAGAGATAAAAAACAGATAAAGGCTTTGTTAAGTCAAGGCGCTAACCCTAGAAATGCTCTTAAAGAGGGGGTAGCAGAGCACGCAGGTATCTTTCATATATGCCTTCAGTATATAGGAAAAGCAGAAGAAGAATTTAAAGAAGCTATTATTAAAGGCGACTTAAAGAAAGCACGAAAAAGTATTAGCAGTGGAGCACTTGGTTCTGAGGGACTGGAAACGGCTGTAAAGGCAAAAAATATAGAGATGATAAAGCTGTGTCTCGTTGACAAGGGAAAAGATCTTGAATCAATGATATTGTCAATAGTTATAAAAGAAGACGATGAAGATCTAGCGAAATTTGTTTTTGATAATATCGTTTTAAGCATGGATAGAGGACTGGATACGGCTATTTATTATGAAAACGAGAAATTTGTGAAGTTTTTCTTGAATCGCGGTGTTGATGCTGAAAGAGGAAAAGAAGCAGCTAGGATTTTTAATAAACCAGGCATGGGGCGTTTGTGTTCCGAATATAAGAAAGCAGCCACCGAATATAAGAAAGCAGCTACCAAAAAGCTGATAAAAGCTATTAGGTCTGGTAGCAAGAAGAAGGCGGAAAAATATTTGCTCAAAGGCGCCGACGCTACCAAGGGCCTAATGGAGTGTCTTGAATATTCAGTATTAAGAATAAAGATTATGAAATTGTGCCTTGATAAAGGCGCCGACCCCATGGAAGGGTGGAAGGCGGCTGTTGAATATCAATATGATAGCAAGGGCAAATTAAAGCGCTCGTTGATGTTGGTACTTGGTTATATTACGGAACAATCAGACATCGACGCTGAAAGAGTGTTAAACGATATATTGAAATTTAGCGACGGGTTTAGGCAGATGGTTTTATCAACGATAAGGGAGAGTAGATCTTCAGAGGTGATATTTAAGAAATTACGAGAAGGAGCCTTGTGGAAGATATGCAACTTAAGATTTGGCATGAGCGAAAAAGATGATGAGGGTAGTGAAGAAAAAACAAGAATAAAAAAAAGCTATCTTGGCAAGTTAAGCAATGACCCAAGGTCAGGATTGAAGAGGGAAACTATCTTATCAATCGTTCCCCAAATAATATCTCATTCTGTAAGGCGTTTATCGCAAGAAGAACAGCTTCCAGCTGAGAGCAAAACAATGCTTTCACAGGCTATGCCGGTCTTAGAAAAATATTCTACAGACCCGCTGTCGAGTATTTTTAAGAAAGATAAGAAGGCAAGAAATGTCTGGATAAAAGATGTCGTACAGCGCCATAATAGAGGAGAGACAATATTACTTCCTGTTCACACGAAAAACCATTTTTCAACGATAGTTCTTTCAGGAAAATATCTGGCGATATGCAACAGGGGCGGTGGCATCAGCGAGGAGACATCAGGAATGCAGATGATGAAGATAGGAAGTCCCGAAAATTTGGAAGCGGCGTTGAAACAGTTGTATATTGACATAGAGGAAGGTTGGTTTGATGTCGTGGGAACTAGCGAGAAGGTGTCCGACACCCAAGATGCCGTGGACCAAAATGCCGGAGAAAAAAGCTTGGCAAAACAGTTAGGCTTAAAACGAATACATGTCGCTAGACAAAAACTACAAAAGGCCGGAAACTGCCCATGGGCAAGCACAAAAGCCGGTTTCCGCGCAGTGCTTTTCTTCGAAGAAGCAAAACGACGAGGATTGCTAGAGCCCGGAGTCGACCTCAACAACGTCAAAAACAAGGCCGCCTTGAAAGAGGTGGAAAAAGTCACCTTCGAAGCATGTAAATCATGGACGATATACGACAGGCAGCAGGCCCAGAATGCATACAAAGAGATATACACCCCATACACCGAAGGCGCCGACTCCGAGCCTTCCTTTGAGACCTCCGACAAGGTGCTTATGGATACGATGAAGCTTAAGCTGGCAGCGCTGAAGAAAAAACACGCGCCGCTGTGGATAGAGCCTACAATAACAGATCCTATATACTCAAATCCTATAATGGGAGTGGTGTAGACAGTGGCCAGTAATCAGTGACCAGTGACCAGCTCAAAAAAGGGGGTCTGGGGGAATCACCCAGCCAGTTTCGTTCTCTGTGTTCTCCGTGGCTCCGTGGTAGAAATTCCTATTCCGAGCTCCGAACTAATGCAGATTCGATGCATTT
>JABHNK010000032.1 GCA_018694295.1 Waddliaceae bacterium | reverse complement strand
TAGGGGTTTCACCCCTAGAACCCCGAGGATTTTCTTTTGGGGGTCTGGGGGTCTGGGGGAGCATCCCCCAGCCAGATCTTTTTCTTCCTCTGTGTTCTCCGTGTCTCTGTGGTAGAAAGTCCTATTCTGAAATTCTTCTATCCGCTATTTATGATCTCTATGGTAGAATCAACCGTTACCATAAAATGGCATGTTTTGAACCATGCCAAAATCCATTGAAAAAGCGCATTGAAAACCACGAAAACACAAGGTACAAAGGTTTGATGTTTTGTCAGATGACATTTAGTACCAGGAATCTGTGGAACGATTGATGAATGTTGTTTTGAAGGTTGTTGTGTTTGGGATTGTGGGTGGTGTGGTATTTCCTATGCAGAAGATACTTGTTCCTGACCCTGACATGAGGACAGCGTCGTAATCGTTGGCGAGGAGGGTGTCTTTAAGGGCTGAGAGTTCGGGTGTTATTGTGAAGGCTGGAGTTTCGAGGTCGTTGACGTATTGTGGGTTATTGTTGTAGAAGTTTGATATTAGTGATTCTGCGTCGCAGGGTGTTATTGTTGTGGGGTCGAGGGTTTTGTATACGAGGGGTGTTGACAGGCCGTAGTGGGGTTTTACTATCCATATATCTTGTTGTGGCAGTGGTGGCAGTTCTTTTATTTTCTCTCCGCGTCCTGTGCAGAGTGCTGTGCCGTGCGACAGGAAGAATGCCACATCGGAGCCGAGTTCTGAAGCCCATTCTCTTAGTTCGTCGTGTGTAGCAGGGTTTCCTGCTAGGGTATTTAGCGCCCATAGTGTTGTTGCGGCGTTGCTGCTTCCTCCGCCGAGGCCTGCTTCTGCTGGGATGTTTTTCTCTATGGCGATATCGAATGTGGCGTCGGTGCCCGTCTTTTTACGGAAGAGGTCTCGTGCTTTGTTTACGAGGTTCCTTCCGTCGGTAGGGATGGAGGGATCTGAGCATGAGACTTTGTCTTTTTCTGAAAAAGAAAAAGTCAACCTGTCTTCTAATGATATCGTCTGGAATAGCGAGACGATATCGTGGAAGCCGTCGTCACGACGGCGTACCACTTTAAGAAATAGGTTGACTTTCGCCGGAGACGATAGTTTCAGCATTATTATTCAGTAACGTCTTTGGCAGGAGCTTCTTCGACAGCAGGAGCTTCTTCGGCTTCTGCGACGGGAGCCACTTCGGCTTCTTCGGCGACAGGAGCTTCTTCAACTACTGGTGTTTCTTCAGCTGGGACTTCGTCTTCTTCTTCTTTGAAGACGAAGGTACTTGCTTCATCAGGCATAACTTTAAGCTTGAAAGCAGCATCGACATCTTCTTTTAGATTTAGTGTGATGTCGTAGATACCAGCCTTCTTTATTGGATGCTTAAGTTTTATGCTACGTTTCTCTACAGCGATGCCTTGCTGTTCTAGTAACGCTGCGATATCTGCCGTACCAACAGAGCCATACATATGCCCTTCGTTGTCGACTTTAACCTCTGTTGTTACTGTGATATCGTTAACAAGTTTTGCTACTGCTTCGGACTGTTCTTTGTCTAGGGCAGCTTTTTTCAAACGTTCTTCTTGTAGTCGCGACTGCATACGTTTAGCGTTGTTGTCAGCGAGGACGGCGTATCCTTTAGGCATAAGGAAATTACGAGCATATCCTGCTTTAGAGACAACGATGTCACCGCTACGTCCTAAGCCTTCGACGTCTTCAAGAAGAAGTAGTTCACTCTGTTTTGTCATTGGTATTAACTCCTTTTATATACGTTATAATTCTTCTTTTATTCTTCTGCTACGAAAGGCAGAAGGGCGACATGTCGCGCTAATTTTATTGCGCTGGAAAGCTTCCTTTGGTGGCTTGCCGAGATGCCTGTTATTCTTCGAGGTAAAATCTTTCCGCGTTCTGTGATGAATCGCTTCAATGTCTCTACGTCTTTATAATCGATATCTGCTGGCTTTATCCCTGCAGATGTGAACGGGCACGTTTTACGTCTTTTACGTCCGAAAGGCTTCCGTCTTTTTGGTCCCTGTGAGGTGTTCCCCATCATCATTTTGACTCCTTATTTTTTATTTTTCTTCTAAAGTTTTAAATTCTAATGTTTCTTTAACCTCTTCGGCGCGTATCGTCATAAAACGTACAAGGTCTTCGTTGAGGTGGTATTCTTTCCACAGCTCTTCTATCGCCGACGGTGCTATTGAGAAATATATCAAGTAGTAATATCCTTCTAGATGTCCATCGATCTCATAAGCGAGCTTACGTCTTCCTTGTTCGTGGATTTTATGTATCTCACCGTGCTGTGACGTTATTTCTACGACGATTTTATCTAGGGCTTTTTTTCTGGCGTCATCGCTAAGTGTTGACGACAGGATATACATCCCTTCATATAGATTCTTTTTCTCTTTGTTTATCATTATGTTCTCCTATCCCTTATTCTTTAGGGGTTTCTTCTTGTTCTTTATTTTCTTCATTTTCAGTGGAACTTTTTTGCTTGACGTTGACATCATTCATTATCGTTATGATATCTTCGCGGCACCATCGCCGTACTATATCGGCGCCATCGACGACGATATCATCGAGGCGTTCCTTTTCTTCTTTGTTAAAGCCGCTGAGGACATGTCCCGACAGGTCACCATGTTCTCTGTCTCCGATCCCTATCCTTAGTCGGCAGTATTTTGTTGTCCCTAGGTGCAGTGTTATATCTTTGAGGCCGTTATGTCCTCCTGCACCGCCTTTTGGGCGTATTCTTGCCATTCCGAAGTCGATAGCGACATCATCAGCGACGACGAGGATATCAGCGGCGTTGATGCCGAAGAAATCTGCTGTCTTTCTTACTGCCATACCGCTACGGTTCATATATGTTTCGGGGAGGAGCATCCTGACTGTTACGTCACCGACGACGCCTTTAGCCATCTTTCCTAGGAAGCGCTTTTCCTCTTTGAAAGTAGCGCCTATTTTCGCTGCGAAGTCTTCGACTACCATATATCCTATATTATGGCGTGTCTTAGCATATTGCCTTCCGGGGTTCCCGAGGCCTACTATCAGCATGTTTTTGGCGTTATTTTCTTCCACGAAACCTTTCTCTTATTATTATTTATCGTTTTGCTATAACTACGGCGACTTCATCGACGTTCGACAGAGGCTTTACGCCTTTCGAGAAAGCGATATCACGCAGTCGCAGCGACTGTGTCATTGCTAGCTTGCTGACGTCTAGGACGAATTGTTGTGGGATATCTGCTGGTAAGCATGACACATTACAATAGCGTATCACGGAACGAAGCACTCCTCCGAGTTTTATTCCTTCGCATTTTTCTACACCTTTAAAGCGTATTGGCACGTTGACACGTACTGTGACGTCGTCGAAAAGTTCTACGAAGTCTAGGTGTAAGATGTCATAGCTTGTAATGTGATACTGTATATCTTTAACAACAGCGCGGCGTTCTTTGCCTTCGCCATCGGTCAAAGTAAATGTAGTCGTTGGCAGCCCACCTTTTTCTATGGCGCGCATAGCTGTGGCGAATTCTTCACCGTCTACGACGATGTTTTCTGCGTCATTACGTGTAGAATATATCACTGCGGGGATATTACCTTCACGACGAAAACGCTTAGCTTCTTTCTTCGTAGCTTTTGCTCTCTTTGTTACCGACAATTTCATAATCATTGTTTCCTTTGTTTTGTTAAGTGGCGATGTTTCTATATCGTCACGATTTTCTTAATAACTTCTCCGAAAAGTTTTGCTACCGAGACCTTTTTGATCACCGTGCTATTTCTTTCGACGCCAGCAATGGTGTCGCTCACTATGAGTCTCACCATCGGGCTTTTTTCTATCTTCTCAATGGCGCCTTCTGCGAAGATGCCATGAGTTACTATACCATATACTTCTCGTGCTCCTGCAGCGATGCAAGCATCTGCTGCTTGTGTCAGCGTCGTCGCTGTAGAGCATATATCGTCGATGATGACGACGTTTTTACCGTTTATATCACCGAGCACCGCTACTGCTTCGACGTCATTGCGGCGTCTTTTGTCGACGACAGCGATGTTAAGTCCTTTCTTCTCTGCGAGGTGCTGTGCCCTCTTCATTGCGCTGCTATCGGCGGCAACGATGACGAAATCGTCTGTTGCCGATATTTCCAGGGCGTCGAACAGCGTCGCCGTGGCATTTATGTTTTCGACAGGCACTTCGAAGAACCCTTCCACCTGTTCGGTATGTAGGTCCATCGTTATCATCCTCGTTATGCCCGCTTTTTCGAGCATAGAGGCGACGAGTCGTGCCGTTATGGGTTCTTGTCCCCTATTGCTACGGTCTTGCCGGCAATACCCTAGGTATGGCACTACTGCTGTTATCGTCCGTGCCGAAGCTCTACGAAGGGCATCGACGATTATCAGCAGCTGCATCAAGAACACGTCGGGCTTATGCGCCATCGACTGTACTATAAAGACGTCGTTATTTGTAACGTCTTCAACAGCCTGTGCCCAAGCTTCGCCATCAGGAAATGTGTCAAGGATAAGATCGTCGAGGGTAGTGCATAGATATTGCGCTATCCTTTCTGAAAACATCGGATGTGAGGATCCGGTGTATATCTTATAATGACTTTTGCATCCCATGGGCTTCTCACGATGCGTACACTTTGGGGTGGCAGGGATCGAACCTGCGTATGACGGTACCAAAAACCGTTGCCTTACCACTTGGCGACACCCCAGAAAGATCGCCTTACGGCAAATACATGCCGAATAAACAAACATATTACCTAATATGGTAAATAACTTTCAAGTATAGAAAGTAAAAAGTTCAGAATCCGTTGTAAGATTTTTTTTACATCAAATAACTATGGGTTTATTTTTTGCTTACCCTGGAAATTGCAAAGTCTTTATAAGTGGTGGTATGGACAGAGAAATATCGTCACGTCGCAATCGTTTATGGAAAGTCTTCCTTGAGGAGGTGCTTTTTCGGTCGTGGTGGGTCTTTATTTTCTGTATAGTATGTTTTTCTATATATGAAGACGGGATGTCGCGGCAGGGCCGCGAGTATCGCATTCTTGAGGAGAGGCTTCATTCTCTAGAGATCACTAAAGTTGAAGAGCTTGCTCGCCAAGAAGATCTTCTTATGCAGATTGACAGCCAGGACGATCCTCGTTGGGTAGAGTTTACGCTGATGAAAGTTTTGGGTCTCGTCCCCGAAGACTATACAAAGGTTTATTTTAAACCAACGGATTGAACCATGATATCATTTCTTATTATAGGTCTTATCGTCTTCACTTTATGTTCCGGATTTCTTTCTGGCACAGAGACAGCGATGTTTTCTTTGTCGTCGATAAAAGTCCGCACATACCAGCATTCTCATGACGATCGCAAGCGTCTTATTGCGCGTCTTGTCCTTCATCCTCGCGATCTTCTTGTGACGATTTTGATGTTGAACATTTTCGCTAATATCATGGTACAAAATTTTGCGTCTTCGTTATTTGGTTCTTTTGCTGGGTGGTCGTTACGTGTCGGTGTTCCTTTAGCTATAACGCTTGTTTTTGGGGAGATCATCCCAAAGTCTCTTGCCATTCGCAATAACGAGCGTCTTGCTCCTATTGCCAGTCCTGTTATTTCGTCGTTACAGAGCTTTTTTGGCCCTATCAGGAAGGTTATCATCGGCATTACTGGTGCGATATCGCGGGTATTATTTTTCTTTTTAAGCAAGGAGAGTCCTGTCACTAAGAAAGAGTTGCAGCATATGCTGAAGGCCTCGAAGAATCGCGGGGTGTTATTCCATGAGGAGGCCGAGCTCATCCAAGGGTATTTAAATCTCCAGGAGACCAACGCCAAAGAGCTTATGCATCCTCGTGAAGACATTGTTTGCTATGATATCGGCGATCCCATCGCTGTACTTCGTGATATCTTCGTAGAGAAGAAATTTTCTCGCGTCCCTGTCTATGACGGCGACCTTGATAATATTATCGGTGTTGCTACTGCGCGGCGTTTTCTTTTACATCGTCATAATATCTCCGATCCTGAGGATCTCAGGCCTTTTCTTAGGAAGGCGTTCTTCATTCCGGAGACAACGCCAGCGAAGTCTTTATTCTCTCAATATCGCGAAAATGACGAAGCTCTTGCTCTCGTCGTCGACGAATATGGCTCTATCGCTGGTGTCATCACCCGCGAAGATCTTTTCGAAGAGGTTGTTGGCCGTATTGCTGAGCACCACGATGAGAAGCCTTTATATACACGTTCTGCCGACGATATTATCATTGCCAGCGGCCGTCTTGAGATCGACGATGTCGAGGAGGTTTTCGACATAGAGCTTCCTAGTCCTAACAACATGGTAACCATCGGCGGGTGGCTTATCGAGGAGCTTGGCGACATCCCCAGTCCCGGCACTCGGCATACAAGTCATGGCCTGCTGTTCCACGTCCTTGCTGCCGACAAGACGCGCATACGTCGTATATATATCAGGAAGCTCGCCACACCGAGGGGGTCGCGACTATGACATACGACACCACGATTATATGGCTTCTGTTGACGATAGCATGTATAGCGATACAGGCGTTTTTCACTATGATGGAGATGGCGAGCATCTCTTTCAATACGATACACCTTCAATATTCTATAAGCCGTGGCGACAAAAAGGCTATTATGTTGAACTTCCTTCTTCAGAACCCTGCGCGTCTTTTTGGCACTACGCTTATTGGCGTCAACGTTGCTTTGCAAGTAGGCTCCGAGTGTTCCAGGATGCTTTACAGCTCTATGGGGCTAAACCCGAATTTTTCCCCTATAACGCAGGTTATCCTCGTCCTTATCTTCGCAGAGCTTGCTCCTATGTTCGCTGCGCGTCGTTATTCTGAACACGTCGCCATGTCGGGGATACGGATACTACATGCCGCGTCGAAGGTCCTCGTTCCTGTTACTTGGGCGATAAATATTTTGTCTAGGGTTGTGGGCCGTCTTTTCGGCGCTGAGAGCGCTAACACGACGATATTCCTCACCCGCGACGAGCTGCAGAAGACTATAGAAGAGCTTAAAGAGCCTTCGCATCCTGACGATGACAAGGAAGACTTCAACGCCATCGCCGCCAACATTTTCAATTTAAGGAACACTACCGCGCAAAAGATAATGGTTCCTTTAAGCGAGGTGCAGATGCTCCCCGACCACTATACTGTGGGGCGCATGCGTATTCTTCTCAACAAGGCTTACTACCCATACCTTCCTATCTTCGAAGGTTTCAGGGAGAACGTCATAGGTATAGCATACCCTCATGATCTTATCGTTGTCGACGACAGTAGCGATGTAAAAAGCCATGTCAAGCCACCGTGGTTTATCTCTGGCGATGCAAACATACAGCATATCCTCCATGAATTTCGAACCAACGGCAAGAACATCGCCATCGTCCTCGACGGCGACGGCAGTGCCATAGGGATTCTCACCTTACAAGACATCCTCGACGAGATCTTCGGGGAGATGAGCGTTCCGCTATCGCCTCGCGAGAAATATTTGCGTGTCATCGACAAGACGCTTCCTGGGACGATGAAAGTCACGGAGTTCAACGATGCTTTCGACGCCGATCTTGACGTCTCCGAAGCTGAAACTTTAGCGGATCTCATGAAAAATATATTAGGCCACGAACCCGAGCGTAGCGAGTCGGTGAAGGTCGACCAATTTGAATTCACCGCCGAAGACAGCACGCTTTTGGGGGTACAGACGATATCGGTTAAAACCATTAATTAGCGTATAGGGATAGCGAATAGCTTATAGGGATAGCGGATAATTATATTTTATACTCATTATCGTTGCCTTTTCATATTATGGAGATAATGATATCGAATTGCTGTATCTATCCTTTTGAGACCTTCTGAATCTTTGTCTTGAAGCTCTGCTGAAATTTTCGTCCAGGAGATATTTTTTCTAGGATTCTCCTTTTTATATCTTTTTACAAGATCTTCAAGAGTTTCTTCTTCTTCTGGTGACCATAGGTCTTTTTTTATATCGGGATCAAGAACTCTATTCCAGCGTTGATTACATTGATCATCTGTCACCCGTATCCCCAATTTATCGCTGACATAACATGCTTTTTCTTTCCAATGTTTTGGGGGGAAGATTTTCATCGCATCCCGAAGAGCGCTATCTGCTTCTTCAGTCCAAATCATTTTGACAAAACGTTTCACTCGCCCTTCCAGTTTATATTTCCTCTTTTTTTCTACCCCTTTCCCTCGTTTAGGAATTGTTTTTCTGACGGCAACTAGCTTTGTTTTTATCAACCTTCTTCTTGTCTCTCCTGGAGGTATATAATCTTCGTCTTTATCATCATCTGATACGCATTCTCTGTCACTGACACTGTCACCGACACGATAACAGTGTCTTGTCGCTGTTTCTTTTTTATATCTAAAAACAGCAATCCAACGATCACGGCAATCTTTTGCCGTAACCCCATAGCCAACCTCTTTAGCTATCACTTCCCATTTACGTGCTTTAATACATGTATTTTTTGCTTTTATAAGCCTTTCATCCAATGTAGAATCCCATAATCCGACAGCCTGTCCTTGAAGCCCTAACATGGGCAATACATCATCTTTTTTTTCCCAATTTAAGTTTCCTCTAATAGAGTAAAACTTTCTTGCATCGTATGGTCCTAAAGAACATGAAAACATATTTTCTACACATGTTATTGTTATGACGTTTAAGATCTTATAGCTTTTTCAAAAATTCTTTTCATCGCTATTTGAAATTGTTCGAGGTGTCTATCTGATTCTCCCGAAGCTTGGCCTGGTGATTGTCCCACAGCATGCTCACAATCTTCCTGCCCGAGGTCTTGTTCAGTTTGTTGCAAACGACCCTCTGTGTTTTCCGGTAATTTTTCAGATTTCCAGTCTAGTATTCTTTTTCTATAATCTTTTGCTAAGACTCTAATTTTATCCAAGCTATAAGGTGCTAGAAAACGAGCCTGTATTTTTTTTGTTATTTGATCCCAAGGCAATTCATCGAAGCTTTTGGTTTTTACAAGAGCATGAGTTATTAACCAGCCTAACCGTTCATCTACTTCGACTCCAGCTTCTTGCCCTATTAACAAATTTTTTATTCTTTCGATATACGTTTCACCGTCATTTTTAATGCTTTCGGCACCCCATTCTTTACCTATTAAACGGCTGTAGTCTTTTGTAATACTTTCCCAGGGCAACGCGTCAAGATTTAAACCTTCTATGAGGCTTCCAACGAAAAACAGGTAAACTTCATCGTCTTGCTTTTCTTTCATTCTTTTTGACGCAGCAATGGTGTCCTTTGGTTCTATTTTTTGCCTTTTTTTCGGAGGCTGTTCGGATGTTTCAACCACTTTGCCTAAGATTCCCTCTGCGATCTCTGCAGCCACAGCTTCCTTAGCTCTCATATGAGTCGTTCTTTCTATTATCGGAGGTACTCCGACTGTTTCAGAAGTAATTGCAAAAAACGCTTCCCCCCAGCCTGCTCTAGTCATATAGCCCTGGCCAGCTCCGTCAAACGATAATACATTTATTCCAAACGATGACATATTTCTTTCCTATTTTTATATATTTTTATTCATTGTCGCTACTGTTTCTGCGATGATATCGACGGCATTATCGACATCTTCTTCTGTCGTAAGCCTACTCACTGAAAAGCGTAACGACGAACGCACTCGTTTTGTTGGAAGCCCCATATTCACCAACACTCTCGAAGGCTCTAGAGCCCCTGACGAGCATGCTGCGCCGTATCCTACGGCGACGCCAGCGATGTCGAGGTTCATGATAAGCGTCTCACCGTCGATGCCTTCGAAGGCAAGGTTTGTGGTATTAGAAATCCGTGGTCCTGTGCCATTGACGACGACACCTTGAACTTTTGCTTTTATTCCTTCTTCGAGCCTATCACGCAATAGTTCCATCATGTTGTAATATTTTGTGCCGTTATCTTGTAAAAGTTTTATCGCTTCGGCGAAGGCGACGATACTTTCGACGTTCTCTGTGCCGCTGCGCAGACCGTGCTCTTGTCCGCCGCCTGTTAGCAGTGGTGATATCTTAAGTTTTTTTGATATATATGCCATGCCGACACCTTTAGGGGCGTGGATTTTATGTCCGCTGAAACACATCGCCGAGACACCTTTTGGGATGATGACGTCTTCTTTTCCTAGCGAAGCTACAGCATCGACTACAAAAGGTACTTTAGCTTCTTCTGCGATGTTGGCGATGGCTTCGACTTCGCTTTTTACGCCCGTCTCGTTGTTTACTGCCATGACGACGACCATCATAGTATCGTGGCGCATGGCCTCTTTGACGTCTTCGGCGGTGACGGCGCCATGCTCTCCAGTGGTTAGGTATGTCACCTCGTAGCCATGGCTTTCCAGGTCTTTTACGGTATTATATACAGCGGCGTGTTCCAGTGCTGTGGTTACGATATGCCCTGTGGTATGTTTTTTCGCGATGCCACGTATCACCATATTCAAAGCTTCGGTGCCGCTGGAGGTGAAGACAATCTCTTGTGGTTTGACACCAAGGAATTCCGCTACCGTCCTACGTGCTGCTGTCAGCTTTTTGCGTGCCTGCTGCCCGTAGTGATGTATACTCGAGGGGTTTGTTGGAGCATCACCGAGCTCCGCAATGAGGACATCGCGGATATTCGGGTCCAAAGGCGTTGTAGCGTTGTTGTCTAGGTATATATTTCTTTGTGTCATAATCATCACTCCTTAGGATTTACTACCTTTCCCATAAATAATATGCTTCCTGTCGCCTGGTCTACGATGAACGCCATAAAAGGATGGTCGGCGCGGACGACGACAGCCGGCTCGGGGCTATAGACGCTTGTAAGATTCATCGTCACGGCAGTAGCAGCGGCGGCTTCTGTGCCTTCTTCGTCGACATCGATAAAAGTCTCATGGATTACCTTGCTTATCGAAAGGTCGCCGAAACCGTTGATGTCGGAGAAGTCGGCATCGCCGGTAAAAGGCGTAACCATCCCCATCTGCTGAAGAACTTCATTGAGAAGGACTTTTTTCCTCATGGAGAACTTCGGCATCGACAGCTGCACTTTTGTTGGCTCAAGAGATGCGTAGTCGTTCATCACCGTCTCGATATCGAGGTTTTCTTCGACTGCAGTGATGCCGTTGTAGTCGTCAGGGACGATTATCACCATAGCATATCCTGGTATTTCTGAAGATTCTTCTTGGTAAGGAAGTGCTACGACAGAATACCCTTCGCCTTTGTGATACGGAATTTTTGTTGTCTGGTTCATCATCTCGGCCATCGTCGTAACCTCTGTCGACACATAGAAAGGGTCTTCTATGGTGTTCTCGGCTCTGAAAGGATGTTGCCATGACCCTTTGAAATATAGGGCATTGACGAGTACTAGTCGTGTGCTGTCGCTGACGTCTTGTTCTGTAAGGATATCGAGGATTTTATCGTTGGTATTTTCAGCAACCCAGCCGTTTATTGTTGCTACGGCGTATTTTTTGTTTCTTATAAAATCTAGGGTGTCGACATGTGCACGATAATACTGTTGTGTTGTTTCGACGAAACTCGGAAGGATGTGCATCCCCTCTTGACTCCATAGAGCATTGGCGGAAACGACCTTCGATGATGAAGGTCTATGTAATATGTTTACAAGCTCGGAGAAGCAGGTGTGTAGGTCTTCGGAATAAGAAGGTAGACGTAGAGCGTCGAATATCTCTTTCTCGGTATCGCCGACGGCGCCGGCGGCTGTCATCGCCATCGCAGATGATACGCTATACGGTGCGAAGAAAAGGTTGCCATCGCCTTCGCTAGCGAGGACTTTATACATATCAATAGCAAAGCGCGTGTTGCCTTCGACAACGGAAGTAAGAGGGTCGTGATTCTGTTCAGTATTAAGTCCTTCATCAGCGCAGGCGAACTGTGCTGTAAAGACCATAAACGCTATAATAATTCCTTTGAAAAATGTGTTCATCTGCTTTCTCCTTAGTCGTTGTCGGTTCTAATATCTTGGACTTCTACTATATAAGAAATGATAGAAAAAAGGAAAAAGAAAATGACCTGTGTCATCATCAAAATAAAGCAGTTATAGTGACGGCATTAAAGATCATATGTAGTGTTATCGCTGCCCACAGGCTTTTCTGTCTTTCGCATATATATCCTAGTGCTATGCTAAAGACAAAGAGTCCGGATAACAGCACTATATTCTTCATCCCAATGCCATACGAATAGTGGAACATAGTAAATATCAGCGCCGTCACTATTATCGCCACGCTACGGCTTGTTATTTTCTTCAAAAAATTCTGTAGATACCCTCTGAAGAGAAGTTCCTCGGTGAAAGGCACTATAGTTACGATCATCACCGCCATTACAGCTTTAAGGACGGGATATTCCATCGTCGCTCTAAACTGTGTTACAGCGGACTGCTCCCCTTCGACTGTCCCTGTGATATATAAGACGACAATAGCACAAAGCTCCACCGTTGCTATGACGACGGGAGCAGCGACGCACCACGTAAGAGCTCCGATGGCGACGTTCTTCATCGTAAAGTCCCCGAAAATCTGCTTCACCGCCTTTCTTTCTACGACGCCTAAAGTATATGCTACAATGGTTATGAAGGTGACGCATATCGTCAACACGACCATCCATCCGTGGAATTTCTCTATGATATCCAATGATAATATAGCGGAAACAGCATATATTATAAAGGTAGTAACGAAAGGCACAACGACAAGACATATCACGAAGGCGAAGAGTGCCTCCCACAGTGATATACGCCCCTTTTCAGGCGTATCGATACGAAAAAAACCCTTCTTCCATGCCAATAATGTAGTCACTATTGCTATGGCGAAAGAAATAAAAAATTTGTTAATATGTTCTTCCATTATCGTTGTGCTGTTTCGATATATGTTTCTAGATGCTTAACGATACCAGCTGTTAAGCGCCGGTGCGCTATAGAAAGAGGTGTGTATCGATATTCTTTTGAGCCCAACGACTTGGCAGTATAGTCACTGAAAGCGCCTTCGGCGCCGACAAAGTGGTTGCTATGGATAACTTCATGAAGGACAATGTTTGTGGTGTCACCGCGAAGGTCGAAGACTTTGACGCCTATTGTTATATATATCACCGAAGTCTTACCTTCGATGCTCTTGTTATATACTGGCTTAACCGTCTGACCATAATATGGCACTTCCTTGTGTTCCAAAAGTTCTATCGTGACGAGGTAATCGGCGTCATGGTTTTTCCCTATGAAGTCTGGTGTGAAGAACATATTGTCTTTGCTCATATCTAGGTGCATCATAGCGATATCATGAGAAGGCACGTAGAACTTCCCTGCTTTTGCAATACGGTAATATATCTCTTCCGTCAGTTCTTTCGACGGCGACCACGGCACCATATACGATGTCTTGTCAACGATAGGCGCCAGTACCACCCTAGTCTTTTCAACGCCTTTCTTATCATAACGTGCCATGCTTGCATCTTTGGGGGCACATCCGACAATGACTACAGCCATAGCACATACAACTACTATATTTTTCCACATACCGTATACCTCCGATAATTTCATAGTATAACCTCACGATACTCTTTTTTGTATATTATCGATAAGAAAAAATGCAAAAAAACTTTTACATAATATATAGTTATGTCAAAGGTCATATAACTCTGAGGTTATCATAGTATGGGAGCACTTGCTGGCGTTGTACATCCTACCATCTACAAAGCGGGAACCATCATCGAAGAGATGCTTGCTCCTGTATCATATCGTGGTGATAGCGAAGAGATTTCAACATACCGTTTCAATAAGATCGAGATGGGGGCATACGGCGAGGAAAGCATAGCATCGAACCCTCCGCAGACGGTATGGGCTATGCTCGACGGCACCATTTTCAACGAAGACGCTCTTCGCGAAGAGCTAAAAGACGAAGGATATCGCTGTAATAGCGATTCTACCGCAGAAATCATTGCTCTGTCATACGAATGTTGGGGTCCGGAATTCCTCGCTAAGCTAAACGGCTCCTTTTCCGTCGCCATCTTCGACACAAAAAAGCATCGTCTTCTTCTTGCTCGCGACAAGGTGGGGATAAAACCTATATATTGGTCGCATCATAACGATACTTTCCTATTCGGCAGCGAGCTCAAAAGCATCCTCGCCACGGGTCTTATGCCACAAATACCTGCTGGTGAAGGCATTGCATCATATCTCTTCTTCGGATATATCCCCCAAGACATCTCTGCCATCGAAGGTGTCAACAAGCTCCTTCCTGGATACTATCTTCTTTATGACTTCGACAAAAACTTCATAATACACCCATACTGGTCGTACGGATCTTTCTTCCTAGAAAAAAACGACGAAGACATCACGGCGATAACATCACACCTCGACGGCCTCATAAAAGATTCTGTAGCGATACGCAAAGACGACGAAGAGAGCTCCTGTTTCCTCGGCGATGACATCGCCTCTGCAGTGATGGCATGCTATGCTGAGAAGTCCCCTCACGGTCCTTCACCGATGGGTTGTTCTACATCTTTCGAAGGCATGAAATCTGCGAGTCCCGACGTCGCCGATGCCATCAGCGAGAAGCTTGGCATCGTCAATACCAGTAGTGCTATAACATCTCGCGACATCCTCGACAATCTCGTCAAGATAACATGGTTTCTCGACGAGCCTATCGCCGACCCTTCATTGCTTAAAACCTGGAAGCTCGCCACTATGGCTCGAGAGCAAAAAATATCAAGGGTATTTTCTAGTGTCGGAAGCGACGAGATCTTTGCCGGCGACAGCCGATACCTTGCCTACAGCACGAAGTTATGGAAGAAAAAACCTGCGCATCCAGTGTCGAAGGCTTTAATACGCTATATCGCCTTCCCGATAACGAAGATCTTCAACGCAACGCTAGCATATCATCTTCTCTGGAAATGGCATGTAAAACATCCCATCATCGACTACCTCAACAAAAACGCCGTCTTCAATAAGAGAAAACTCGAAAGAGTCTCTCCTGACCTTGCCAATAGGTTTGATGTTGAAACTTTCCTACAGAAATTCTTCCGTCTGCGTGCCATCGACGACGACATTGCTCCTTTGCTTTATTTTTCTGCAAAGACATCCCTTCCCGACAATGCCTTACACCAATACGACCGCCTTACTGCTGCCAATGGCTTGGAGCTGCGCGCTCCCTTCCTCGACAGCAGGATCATGGAATATATGGCTAATATCCCCGACGCCATAAAGATACAGAAAAAAGAGACGTCTGTCGTCCTTAAAAGTCTCCTAAAAGACGTCTTCCCCGAAGACCTCCTTAAAACCCCGAAAAAAGAATTGAGCCCCGACTTCGGGGCATTGCTAAAAGACCCTGCTCTTCATGAGATTTTCTCCATGCTTATCGAAGGGACAGTTGTGGAATCGGGATACATCTCAAAACGTTGGCTGAAAAAACGTGTGGCAAAAGCGAAGAAAGGGAAAGGGTCTTTTCTTCAGCTGTGGGCAGTGCTTTCGCTAGAGGTGTGGATGCGACTATTTGTCAACACGCCGAAGCCTCACGGTGTCGTTGACATACCGCTCAAAGATTTTCTAGAAAAATAATTAATAGTTCGGAGTTCGGAATAGGAATTTTCACCACAGAGCCACAGAGTGCACAGAGAGGAAAAAACATGGCTGGGGGATTCCCCCAGACCCCCTTTTTCATTGAACAATGAATAAACCCGGACACGGCAGTGCCCCCTCTCGCCGTTGTCGTAAGAACTGGATTGTGTTGTAACGTTTGCTATAATAAAAACAAAGAAAAAAATACAATCCTCGACAATGGCGATAGCTGTGCGTCCGCTGCGCGCGCTCTGCGCAGTGAGCGCTCTCTGTGTCCTCTGTGGCTCTGTGGTGAAAAATCCTAAAAAAAGCCGGAGATGATCTTATGGCATAGTGCGTAGTCCTTAAGGCTGCTACCTTCCGGTTCTGACCTGGTTCGGACTGCCCCATTCCACGAGGTCCCCGGCAAAAAGAAAGGATAAGTGTAGCACAAGAACCCTTTTTATTCTAGCTCCTTATTCTTCTTTCGTGGTGAGTTAAGACTTTTCGCAGGGAGCCAGCAGCATTGAAGCCTGAAGACTGCGCTTTGGCGACGATATTGAGGAGCTCTTCGCCGAGTTCTTCTTCTGTTACGAAAAGGTCTGTATCTTCGCCTTTAAGAGGGGTGTATTCTATCTTCCGAGCACGTTTTATCACTTCTTGTGCGCGTTCTAGCACTGGAAGCCCTCGTGGTATGCCATCGAGGACATGTTTTCTATGTTTTTTCTCTTCTGCTTTTATCTTGTCCCACTGGTCGACGACGCCATCGACGTCGGCGACGTCGGCGTCTCCGAAGATATGTGGGTGTCGACGTATTAGCTTGTCGGCGACACCACGAACAACTTGCGGCAGAGTTATTTTTTTCTCTTTTTCGGCCATCTTACATAAGAATATCACGGTGAAAAGAAGGTCGCCAAGTTCTTCGAGGATGTCATCGCCATCTTCGGCGTCGATAGCCTCTATAAGCTCGTACACCTCTTCGACTACGGCTTCGCGCATAGATGCCATCGTCTGTTTTTTGTCCCACGGACACCCCTCAGGACCTAAAAGGGTTTCGAGGACGTCAGTCAGTTTCGATATATCGCCCATAGAGATGTTCTCCTGTGATGTCTTTTATGCAGGCTCCTGTCGAGCATGTTCTTAGTTTGCGGCAGCGCTTTTCGAAAGTTTCACCATATGGGCATCTTCCCTGAAAACATCTGTTCTGGATACCCTGGGGGTTATATTTTTTCGGCGACGAAGGTCCAAAGACTGTGAATGTCGGCGTCGTAGTCGTCCCAGCGAGGTGTAGCGTCATAGAATCCATGGCGATGACGAGGTCAGCAGCTGCCATAACGTTCTGTATAGCTGCCAGCGACATCTTTTCGGCGAGGGTACTTGTATGTTTGAACGTTTCGTTAAGACGTTGTGCTTCGGCTTTCTCTTTATCATCGCCCCATACGAAGACGAACGAATATTCTTTTTCTATTTTCTTTAGGAAGTCTTTAAGGCACTGTTCCGACACTTTTTTGTTGTCCCAGCGTGTCCCTGGGCATACAATGACGATCTTTTTATTTTCGAAGATCGGGCTTTTCAACATCTCATCGATAGCAGTCTTCTGTTCCCCATAAATTTTAAGAGACACGCCATCGAATTTTTCAGGAATGGCATCGCCGAAATGCTGTGTTACGACGGACAGGTAGTCATCGCGGATGTTCTTCCCTGTGGGGATGCTATACCTTTTCTTTGTAAAAAGGACGTTTGGCCATTCTGCGGTGTTTTTAAAAGAAAAGCCGACTTTTTCTTTGGAGCGTGCTAGCGCTGTTATTATCCCTGACTTAATATTTCCCTGGAGGTCAAAAACAATGTCGTACTTTTTTCTGCGTAGGGGTTTTACATAACGCCATGGCTGCTTTTTGGTGTCGATGACGACACTATTGACATCGGGGTGCGCATCGACGATTTCTGAGCACTTTCTTTCTACCACCCAGTCGATCTCAGCGTCGGGGAATTTATTTCTGAGGTACTCCACGACAGGAAATGTATGGATAATATCGCCCAATGCCGATGTCTTAACGATGAGGATCTTCATCTTTCTTTTCTCTCCACATAATACCTATTGCGAATAAAAACTACCCTTTTGGGGTAACAATTGATTCTACCATAGAGATCATAAATAGCGAATGGCAAAGTTAATGCTGAATGCTGATTGCTGATTGCTGAATAAATATCCTGACCGATTTTCTGTCGCCGAATTCCGAACTCCGAACTCCGAACTTTTTCACCACAGAGCCACAGAGGACACAGAGAAAGAAAACAATCTGGCTGTGGGGTTCTCCCCCAGACCCCCAAAAACCCAAAAGAAAATCCTCGGGGTTCTAGGGGTGAAACCCCTAGCCCGCCTGCTGTTCTCTCTGTGTCCTCTGTGGCTCTGTGGTGAAAAATTCTATTCCTATTCCTAAATCCGAACTTTTTAGGAAGCTTAACTCTTGGAAGTTCAATCATTCTGTTACCCCTTTTTGAACCATGCCGCAGTTGGTATAACGTATCGCTTCTTTCATATCATCAGGAATAGGAGCTGTGATGTTTATCTTGTCACCTATCATAGGATGTTTAAATGATATTTTCTTGGCGTGTAGCATAACACGAGAAGGGCGATATCTGCAACGGAAACGCTTGCCATAGTGTACGTCACCAAGCACAGGGTGCCCAATACCATTAAGGTGTACGCGTATCTGGTGTGTCCTTCCCGTCTTGGGACGACACTCTACAACAGAAGCTCCGCGTCCCGTTTTGATACATCGCCACCGCGTCACCGCTTCCTTGCCATGAGCAACCTTTCCCCATACTGCCCTGCCATGATTTTCTCCGATCTTTGCAAGGCGGTTCTCAATGATACCACTCTCATCTTTGATAACACCATCGACGACAGCCCAATATACTTTCTCAACGATGTTGTCGCGGAACTGCTGTGTCATGGCTTCAAGATATTTCTTGTCCTTTGCGAAGAGCACTACACCGCTGGTATCTCTGTCTAGGCGATGTACAGGCTCGAGATCGCGGTATTTCCTACGCAAGATCTCCAGAAGCCCTTTTCCCATCGTCGTCATACGTGGCGGTTTGTCATAGGCGAGGATAGCATCATCTTCGTAGAGGATACGCTTCTTTTCGATGGTGTTGTCGGTAATATTTTTTGTATTAAAGTCTACGACATCTCCAGCAACAAGCTTTACGGTGGAATGGCGTTCGACTTTGCCATTGACGCTGACGAGGTGGTGGTCGATGTTCCACTTGATCTTACGCACGGAATAGCCTTCGCCAAGCTTCTCTTTAAGAAAAGCCCGCAACGTCTTCTTCGCATCAATATGTGATACCTTCCACGTCGTCATTTTTTGTTCCTTTTTAGTGGTGGAGCGGACTCTGTCCAACCATTCCTCCCCGCCAAAGGAAACGAAGTTTCCTCTGGACTCCTGTTTGCAGTGTCGCCACACTCTCGTCGCCCATCGCGAAGGCTTTTGTAAATGTTACATGCTCTGTACGTTATAATTCAATAATAAACTAAATAGTCAAATATATCTATGCTTGCCCTTTTCTGATATCTTGACTTCAAATATTTTCTTTGTTATGGATTGTAGCAAGTAACATATTACAAGGAGTCTTAATGTATGAGTAAAATAACGAACCTAATAATGGCAGGCTTTTTTCTGCTGTGTACTGTTGTAATAGGTAACGTATACGGACAGGATGATTATGCTGGAGAAGATAACGCTGTTGTCGAGGAAAATGGGTATCGCGGTACTGTCTTTGCTGGTGTCGGGTGGTGTCATCGTCGATATCAAGAAATCGTTCTGGAAGTGATAGCCAAAGGTGATGTCATTGGCGCTATGATAGGATACGAATATCGCCAGCCTTCCCGCATATATGGCTATATCGAAGCGTATCATGATGAAGGACGTTTCAAAGAAAACTGGGATGGCGAGATCATCTGGCGCACATATCACTGGGAAGCTGAAGGTCGTATAGGTTATATGTTTAGCGTTGACGATAAATATGGTATAACACCATATAGTGGTGTGTCATATTCTAAAATAAAGGTCTCAGATGGAGAGTATGGGACTCAGTGGGAAAGGAATGCCCGATGGGGAATACCTTTCGGCGTATATCTTTCCTGTGAATGTTCTCCGAAATTCGAGGTTGGCTTCAACGCCCAGGCGACGCTGACGATATGGGAAGAAGGCGACTATTTCGACGAATCCTCTCCAGGGTTTATAAGCGCCAAAGGCCAATACACCTGGGGAACCCTCTTCGAGATACCTTTGACATATAAGGTAAACGAAACGTGGAATATGACACTGACGCCAATGTATCGCGAGACAGTGTTCTCCCCCAAAACAAACCTCGAAAATTGGGGCACCGAAGAAACAAAAAATAGATATGCCGGGGTTTACCTTACAGTAGGATATGCTTTGTAGATAATAGATTTCTGCTGATATCGGTGTTTTCGACTATTGTTAATTAGGGCGATATTTGTTATAACAGGCAGGAAACACATCATTATAGCAGGAGTATACTATGTCATTAGGTATAGATTTATCGGGGAAGAAAGCTTTTATTGCAGGAATCGCCGACGACCAAGGGTATGGATGGGCTATCGCCAAGACCCTCGCTGCTGCCGGCGCGGAGATTCTTATAGGAACATGGGTTCCTGTCGTTAATATCTTCACCAAGAGCCTTGAAAGCGGGAAATTCGACGCATCGCGGCACCTTCCCGACGGCTCTCTTATGGAGTTCTCTGCGATATACCCTCTCGATGCATCTTTCGACACGCCTGCCGACGTCCCTGACGGCATAAAAGAAAACAAGAGGTACAAAGCCCACAGCGGCTATACCATCTCCGAAGTCGCTGCTGCCGTCGCCAAAGACCATGGCACCATTGACTTCTTCGTCCACTCTCTTGCCAATGGCCCAGAGGTGAAGAAACCATTGCTAGAGACGTCGCGGTCGGGGTATCTCGCCGCTGTAGGGTCTTCGGCATATTCTTTCGTCAGCATGCTACAAAACTTCGGTCCTATCATGAACGAAGGTGGCGCTACGGTATCGCTGACATACCTTGCTTCCGAGAGCGTCATCCCCGGATATGGTGGCGGCATGAGTTCTGCCAAGGCAGCACTCGAAAGCGACACGAAAGTTCTTGCATGGGAAGCCGGAAGGAAATGGAACTTACGCGTCAATACCATCTCTGCAGGGCCTTTAGGGAGTAGGGCTGCTAAAGCTATAGGTTTCATCGATAAGATGATCGACTATTCCAAGTCCAACGCTCCCCTAACAAAAGACCTGTATGCCGAAGATATCGGCAATGCCGCAATTTTCTTGCTATCGCCACTAGCTGCTGCTGTTACGGGAACGACGCTATACGTCGACAATGGCATTCACGCCATGGGCGTCGCCGTTGATAGCCCATGTTTTAAAGAGGAATAAATTACGTGAAACGTCTTCTTGCTTTGATGATACTTCCGTTGCTGTATGTCGTCGCTCCTGCGAGCCTCGAAGCTGCCACGGCGACGTATGCCGTCGAAGTTCGTGGCGTCGAAGACAACGATATCACCAAGACAATAAAAGCAACATCACAGCTATTCGTCCTAAAAAAACGTCCTCCTAACAACATCGTGAGCCTAAAACTCCGTGCTTCTTCCGACGTTGCCCTCATCACCAAAGTCCTCAACAGCTATGGATACTACGAGCCTGCTGTAACCACACGCGTCGTCGTCACCCACGGCGAGACTAATTATTCCGTCATCGTCGAAATCGTTGAAGGACCTTTATATACTCTCGAAAGCTTCGACGTCGATACTGGCGCCAAGAAAGGCTTGGAATACTCTCCAGAATCTCTAGATTTAGAAATTGGTGGCGCCGCCCTCGCAGAAGATATCGTCGCAGCGAAGAACGCCGCTCTCACGATGATACAGCGTTCAGGATATCCTTTCGCCGTTATCGACGACGAAGACATCGTCGCCAATACGACGAAGAAAACGATATCTGTGACTTTAACAATAAAGTCAGGGAAGCTTGCTCGCTATGGCGTTACGACAATATCGGGCCTAGACACCGTCGAGGAAGACTTCGTCCGAGACAGCATCGCGTGGAAAGAAGGTGACCTATTCAGCCCCGACGACATAGCAACGTCGCGCCGCAACCTCGAAGAGCTTGGGCTTTTTAACTTCGTCACGACAACATACAAAGAAGAAAACCTCAGTGGTGGCGTCCTTCCGATGTCTGTCATCGTCGCGGAGAAACCCCACCGAAGGATAAGCTTTGGAGTGGGGTAC
>JABHNK010000031.1 GCA_018694295.1 Waddliaceae bacterium | reverse complement strand
CGAAGTTTCCTCTGGACTCCTGTTTGCCGTGTCGCCACATTCTCATCGTTCGTCGCTTCGTTACTATGAAGTGCGCCAGCTAAAAAAGCGCTTAGCCCGCTAAGGCGGGCTCATTTTCGGCTTACGCCAAAAATACCTGCGCTTTATGACTGGCGCACTTCGCAAGCGAGTCCCGCCATCGGCGATTTTTGCTAGTCCGCAAAAATCCTCTCCTCGGCGGGACAAAAAGATAAGATTTAAAAGAAATGTAGAATCTAGGTTTATATACCTACCACAGCCATGCATATTCCTTTATCTCATCGCCATCGTTTCGATGGTGATGACAGCGAAGGCAAGGCAAAGAGCGAAGGCGTTTCGCCTTTGCTTTTTGCTTTGTCGCGGGTTTGCAAAGGGCTCGCTCTTTGCCGCGGATTGTTAAGGGCGCGGAGCCCTTAACACTAGGAAGAGGTTTTCGAAGGCTGCGGCGGGTTTTAGTGAGCGTGCGAGGGCGAGTTTTGTTTCTGATATGATTTTTTGCAGGTATTCTAGTGGTGGTGGCGTGGTGATTTCTAGGGTGTTTCGGAGTTGTTGTTCTTTATCACGATGGAAGAGCAGTGTTGTATCGCCGTCGAGGGCTAGGAGGTGCAGGTCGCGATACCATGTGAGGATATCTTCTAGCAGTGCTGTTGTCTCTCTGATGGATTGCACTGAGGCGGCTCCTTCAATTTCTTTCTGTACTGCTTGTTTTTGTATTGCTGTAAGGTCTTTATTTCCTGTGAGGGCATGTTCTGAGCGGACTTCTTCGAGGAGTTTCTTCTGTTTGTCTTCGATAGTTTTCGTCATCGTTATGACGTCGCTGTTGAGGTCGTTGTAGCTTTTGTAATGTCCTTTTTCTAGTATATTGTATAGTGCTTTTCTTGCGGTATTGTCGCCGGAGTTTTTTATTCGGAGTGCTCGTCCTATTGATCCTCGTGCCTGCCATGCCAGGTGCTGTGCTTCATCTTGTGAGCATCCGTGGTTATTTTCTAGGATTTTCTGTATTTCTTCTTCTTTAAGGGCGTGGAAAGTTATCTTTTTACATCTCGATAGTATTGTTGGGAGGAGAGCGTCGGGGTTATCTGTTACTAGGATTATTATTGCGTCGAGGGTAGGTTCTTCGAAAGTTTTTAGCAGTGCGTTAGCGCTGAATGTCAGCATCCTATCGGCGTCTACTATTATGAAGATTTTTTTATCGGCTTCGTATGGTGGAAGGTTTACTTCTTCGATAAACATCCTCATGCTTTCGATGCTATGGAGTGCGAGTTTGCCTTCGGGTTTGTAGATATGTATATCGGGGTGGTTTCCGGAGGATATCTTTTTTACGTTGCTTTCAGCGTTCTTTCCTTGCGACAGTATCATCTTCGCCATTGCTATGGCGAAGAGTGTTTTCCCTACGCCTTCATTCCCTGCGAACAAGAGTGAATTCCCTATTGTTCCGCCTTCTACCATGCGTTGCAGGCATTTTTTTGCTATGTCGTTGCCGATGAGGTCTTTCATGAATATTTTTGCTCGAAAGCTGTGAGGACGTCGTTATATACGCCATCTTTTGTTTGTGTTGCGTCGATTATACAGTAGCGTTCTGGATATTTTTTTGCCTGTGCGAGGAATCCTTCTCTTACGGTGTTGTGGAAGTCGATATCTTCGGATTCTATGCGGTCGTTACCATCGAGTCTTGCGAGGCCAATTTTGGGATCGATGTCGAAGAAAAATGTTAGTTCTGGCCATATGTTATCGCATGCGAAGGAACATAGTGTCTCGACTTCTTCGGCGCCGAAGCCTCTGGCGTGTCCTTGGTATGCTATTGACGAGTCGTTGAACCTGTCGCACAGCACTATTTTTCCGTCGTTGATGGCGGGTTTTATTAGTTCTTCGACGTGTTGTGCTCGTGCTGCTAGGAAAAGGAGGAGTTCTGCGCGGTCGCCGACGGCGGCATCGGTTTCGTTGCTGAGAAGCCACTGTCGTATCACTTCGCTAAGCTTAGAGCCTCCTGGCTCGCGCGTTATTACTATAGGGAGGTTCCGTTTTTGCAGCTCTAATGCCAAGCGTTCTATTGCTGTCGATTTCCCCGACCCTTCTCCGCCTTCGAAAGTGATAAACATTTTTTATTCCTCGTGTTCTTCTTCCTCGATGTCTTGTTCTGGTGCTTCTATAGCCTCAACGACTTCTTCTGTTTCGATGACCTCTTCTGTTTCGATGATTTCTTCTCCGATAGAGTCTTCTGTTGGTGTTACTGGGAGGAAATTTTCTTCTTCGCAGTCTTCGTCGTTGTCGTCTTCGTCTTTGAAGCTTTCGACTTTCTGCATAGCGACGAGAGTGTCTTTCTTTTTGAGGTTTACGAGTTTGACGCCTTGTGTGTTACGTCCTTGTACACGCATACCTTCTACGGGGATACGTATCGTCTGTCCTCCTGACGACATCATTATGATACCATTATCGTCAGTAACTGGAAGCGCTCCTATTACTGCGCCGTTACGTTCGCTAGTTATTATCGATCTTACGCCTATTCCTCCACGGTTTGTCTCACGGAAGTCTTCTACGCGCGAGCGTTTTCCAAAGCCGTTCTCACATATTGTGAACATCGTCTCGTCGCCGTCGACGACTTGGCATGTAACAACTTCGTCGGGGTTTTCTTTGTCGTCGCGCAATGTTATCCCTCTAACGCCTCGTGCGGTACGTCCCATGCTTCTAACTTTCTTTTCGTTGAAGCGTACTGCCATACCTTTCTTTGTGAAGAGCATAATTTTCTGGTCTTCGCTAACCATACGTACAGAGATAACTTCGTCGCCTTCGTCGATAGTCACGGCGTATACTCCTTTACGTCGTGGGTGACTGAAAGCTTCTAGTGCGGTCTTTTTCACTATACCATTTCGTGTGGTGGTAAATATTGAAGCCTCTTCGTCGAAAGAACTCACGCGCACTACAGCGGCGACGTGTTCATCGGGCTGCATATCACCGAGTAGGTTCACTAGCGCTTTACCTTTTGATTTACGTCCTGTTTCGGGAATTCTCCACACTTTAATCCAGTAGCAGCGTCCTAGGGAGGTAAATACAAGTAGGTAGTCGTGAGTATGTGCTACGTACAGTCTTTTTATTATGTCGTCATTGCGATGCATCTGCATCCCTGCTATCCCCTGTCCTCCGCGGCGTTGTTCACGGAAGGTATCGACGGGCATACGTTTTATGTAGTCGTCCTGTGATATTGTTATTACTACTGGCTCGTTAGCGATGAGATCTTCCATCTCCATATCGGTTTCTGCCGCGACGATCTGCGTCTTACGCTCGCCTTTATGTCCTTTTTGTACAGCTTGCAGCTCTTCTCTTATGATATCTTTTACGAGGCCTTCACTGGAGAGGATATCTTTAAGGTTTTGTATTGTTATGACAAGCTGGTCGTATTCGTCTTGGATTTTCTCACTTTCCATGCCTGTGAGCTGGTATAGGCGCAGGTCTAGGACGGCGTTTACCTGTCTTTCTGTGAACTCGAAGCGTTCTACTAGCTCGTTTTTTGCTTCTAGACGGTTTGCGCTGGAGCGTATTATCCTCACAACCTCGTCGAGGCTATCGATGGCTTTGAGGTATCCTTCTAAGATATGCGCTCGGGATTCTGCTTTATTTAGCTCGTAGCGCGTCCTGCGTCGTATCACTTCGATGCGGTGTTCTATCCACGATGATATCATCTGCTTGACGTTCATCGTCCTTGGGAGGCCTTTATCTAGTGCTAGCATGTTACATCCGAAAGACGATTGCATCTCTGTATGTTTAAACAGCTGGTTTACTATGACGTCTGTTATCTCTCCACGTTTTAGGTCTACGACGATACGCATTCCGTCTTTGTCGCTCTCATCGCGGAGGTCAGAGATTCCTGTTATCTCTTTTCCGTTGATGAGGTCGGCGATATGTTCTATTAGTCGTGATTTGTTGACGTTGTACGGCAGCTCATCGACGACGATACGCTGTCGTTCTCCTGGCCCTGCGATATCTTCGATATGCGTTACTGCGCGGATGACGAGTTTCCCTCTTCCGGTGCTGAAGGCATCGTATATTCCTTTAAAGCCGCATATCGTCCCTCCTGTTGGGAAGTCTGGTCCTGGCATTACTTTAAGGATATCGTCGACGGTGGTTAGCGGGTTCTCGAGGACGAGCATTGTCGCTTCTACGAGTTCTCGTAGATTATGTGGAGGGATATTCGTCGCCATCCCTACTGCTATCCCTGAGGATCCATTACAAAGGAGGTTAGGAAATTTTGCTGGAAACACTACGGGTTCTTTTTTTGTTTCGTCGTAGTTAGGGATCATATCGACGGTATCTTTGTCGAGATCTTCCATAAGGTTCATTGCGGCGTGTGTTAGTTTCGCTTCTGTATAACGCATTGCTGCTGGAGGGTCACCGTCGATAGAGCCGAAATTTCCCTGTCCATCGACGAGGGTATACCGCATTATCCAGTCTTGCGACATCCTTACTAGTGTTGGGTATATCACCTGCTCACCGTGTGGGTGGTAGTCTCCTGAAGTATCACCGGAGATCTTTGCGCATTTACGGTGTTTGCCTCCTGGCGACAGGTTCAGCTGTCTCATAGCGTATAGTATTCTACGCTGTGAAGGTTTAAGCCCATCGCGAGCATCTGGTAATGCTCGTGATATTATCACTGACATCGAATATCGCAGGTAGCTTTCTTTAACTTCGTCTTCGACATTACGAAGCAATATCGACTCATCTTTTGTGTAGTCGGTCATAACAATAAAATTCCTTTTTTTATACGTCTAAATTCTTAACAGAAAGGGCGTATTTCTCTATAAACCCTCGTCGTGGTGCTACTTCTTCGCCCATAAGCATTGTGAACATATGGTCGGCGTCTACGGCATCGGGAACGGTGACGCGTAAAAGCGTACGTTTTTCTGGGTCCATCGTCGTCTCCCACAGCTGGTCAGCGTTCATTTCACCTAGACCTTTATAACGTTGTATTTCTATGCCGCGTCTTCCATTTACGCGCATGAAGTCGATAAGCTCTTTTAGGATATATATTTTCGTCTTCTCGCCTTTATCTTCGACGATATCGTACAGGCCGCCATTAGGGGTGATATAATTTTCGAGGTCTATATTAAAACGTGCTAGTCCGTGGCGTATATTTTCCATAGCTTTCTCTTCGAAGAGCTCTGTACAAGGCAGTGCTCTTGGTCTAAAGAGTTTATCTTCTTCAGTGATTTCTTCGGGAGGTATTTTCTGCAGATGTTCTTCATAATCGCGGCGCTGTTTTTCTTCGTGTTCTACAGCGAGGTTCTCGAACTCTTTATCGGTATATACGAATCTTTTTTCTTCTCCTAGTGTCACCTGGAAACGCGCCAACGCCCCTACATCGCTTTTCGCTGCGAGGAATTCCCTGAAGGGCACGCCTTTACGCTCTACTGTCGCTATCAAAGCTTCGATGTCGAGGATAAGAGATACGAGGTGTCCGACCTCTTCTTTATCGATTGTGGTGCCATCGGAGACCTTTTTTAGTGTGATATCTGAGCGTCCTAGCTCTAGTAGGTAGTCATCCATCTCACGTTCTGATGCGATATAGCGTTTATGTTTTTTCCTTGTAACGCAGTATAGTGGTGGTTGTGCGATATATATGTAGTTATTTTCTACTAGGGAGGTCATATGTCTGTAGAAGAAAGTAAGGAGGAGCGTTCTTATATGCGAGCCATCGACATCGGCATCTGTCATTATTATTACTTTATGATATCGCAATTTTTCGAGGTTGAAATTTTCTGCTCCGATACCGCATCCTAGTGCTGATATCATCGTCCCAACTTCACGGTTTTTTAGGACTTTCTCTAATCGTGCTTTTTCGACGTTTATTATCTTACCGCGTATTGGGAGTATCGCTTGGAAGCGTCGGTCTCTGCCCATCTTCGCTGAGCCTCCTGCTGAGTCCCCTTCGACGATATATATCTCACATTTTGCCGGGTCGCGTTCTTGACAGTCGGTAAGTTTTCCTGGAAGTCTTGCGCTGTCGAGGACGCTCTTCCTTAGTGTGAGGTCTCGAGCTTTTTTCGCTGCCTCACGCGCTCGCGCTGCTAGTATTGATTTCTGCGCTATCGTTTTCGCTATAGCGGGGTTTTCGCCGAGGTATACGTTTAGCTCTTCACCGACGATCTGCTGTACTATAGAGCCTACATCGGCGTTACCGAGGCGCTGCTTCGTCTGTCCTTCGAACTGCGGGTTTGCCACTTTTGCTGAGATCACTGCTGTAAGGCCTTCGCGCATATCGTCGCCGGAGATCGCCATCTTATCATTTCTGAGGATGTTATTGTTCTTGATATATGTGTTTAGGACACGCGTCAATGCCGTCGAGAACCCTGTCAGGTGTGTGCCTCCGTGTCCTGTAACGATGTTATTTACATACGAATGGACAAGCTCTTTGAAGCCTCCGTTCCATTGCATAGCTACTTCTACTTCTATAGGGCCGTCATCGCCATCTTTTACGCCATGGAAATATATCGGTTCTGGGAACATCGGCTCTTTATGCTCGTTGAGGTATGAAACGAATGATTTAAGGCCGCCTTCGTAGCAGAACTGCACATCTTCTTTATCGATATCGCGTTCGTCACGGAAATATACGTTGATTCCTTTGTTTAGGAAGGCAAGCTCACGGAGTCTCTTAACGAGGCGTTCGTATTCGAAATCTACGACATCGAAAATCTCGGGGTCTGCCCAGAATGTTACCTTAGTGCCGCGTTTCTCAGTATCGCCAATTTCTTCGATGGTGCCTGTTGGGATGCCGCGTTCGAACTCCATGCGGTGTTTTTTTCCGTCGCGAGCGACGGAGACTTCGAGTCGTTCTGACAATGCGTTTACACAAGAAATTCCTACTCCGTGGAGGCCTCCTGACACCTTGTAAGCGCTTTTATCGAACTTACCTCCGGCGTGTAGTATCGTCATCACGACTTCCAAAGCGGAGACGTCTTTCCCCTGCTTACGCGACTGCTCTACATGCTTCGCTACGGGAATACCGCGTCCGTTATCTTCTACTGTGACTGACTGGTCTTTATGTAGGGTAACATGTATCGCGGAGCAGTGTCCTGCCATAGCTTCATCGATGCAGTTGTCAACGACTTCGGTGACTAGGTGATGAAGGCCGTTGAGGCCTGTATCGCCGATATACATCCCTGGTCTTTCCCGTACGGCTTGAAGTCCTTCAAGGACGGTGATATCGCTTGATTCGTAGTGTTTTCCTTCTTCCATAGTTTCCTTCTCTTGTTTTTCTTGTTCTATAATCACAGTGGCCGCCTCTTAGTTAATACGGAAAATTATGGTTTTGATATTGGTTCCTGGGAACTTGTCACGCAAGCTTTTGAGGAGTCTGGACTTATATTCTCTGTTGAGGAGACTGTAAAGCGTAGAGTTCTTTACCTTTACGAAGAGTTTCCCGTCTTCGAATTCTACTGCTTTTGTCATTGCTGCGAGCTTTTCGCCGATAACCTCTGGCCATGCCATAATGATGAGATCACCACGGCTTTCATATGACCTTCCTATTCTTTTTAGGACGAGCGGCAGAACCTCTCCGAGTCTATGGCTTGTTGTATGTATACCATCATAGCCCCGAGGCGTACGTCGACCAATGCCCTTATATGTACGTCGACCAGTTTTTCGCATTTATTTAATGCTCCTTATTAAGAAGGTATAGTATACCTAAAACCATCACATTTCTCAAGGTTTTTAACGTCTTTTTTGCTATCTTTTGAGAGCTTTTTCTCTACGTTTTTTTATGCCTCCGTAACGCCTTTATGATAAGGGAAATATAGCATCTCAACGCTATTGATGCCTCTCTTTTCTCTTGCGGTAAATCTTCTTTTTTGGCAAATATTTTAGGTAACAGCAGAAAAACTCAAATAAAACCCGTGATTGCGACCTATCCTTTGCCATAGGTTTTTTGCAGTGGTACAGGTGCGAAGATGAAAGACGAGCGAATGTTAAAACATTCGCGAGGATAGAATCAAAGCAGATGTGCTGCTGCAAAAAGACATATGGTGAAGCTAAACAGAAAAAGGCGTCGCAGGAAATAGCAAGAAAAATGATAAATATAAAAACTTGAAAATTATATAGTTGTGAATATTAAATTCATAATTTAACAACATGAACAATAGACCTATTTTCTTTATCCTCCATAGTGTCAGGCAATCTGGCTCATTTTGTTCCTCGCGAATAGTTTCAACTATTCGCTTGTCGCGCACTGAGCCATCTTACCTAACTCTATGGCGCTAAAGAAAAGATAGGTCACAATCAAGGGTTAAAGGTATTATTATGTCAAAAAGTCCTTTACATCAGGCACGACTAAGCTACGCTCCTAAGCTTCCATTAATTTTGCAGGAGGTCTCATATCTCGAGCATTCGGAGGGCGAATCTACTAGTGCTGCTGCCAATGTCGAGGCTTTAAAGAATTTATTTGCATGTACTTTTGGGCAGCCGCTAGTGCTTTTCAATAAAGGAGAGCGTAGGGAATGCCCTCCTTTACGTGTAGGCGTCCTTCTTTCCGGCGGGCAGGCTTCTGGCGGCCATAATGTCATCGCAGGCATCTTTGATGCTTTGAAGGCGTTAAACCCCGACAGCGTCTTGTATGGCTTTTTAAAAGGCCCTAACGGGATCATCGACAACGATACCATCGAGATCACTGCCGAATTGTTGGAAGGCTACCGAAACCAGGGAGGCTTTGACATGATAGCGTCGAGCCGCACGAAGATCGAGACGAAGGAGCAATTTGAGTCTTCGCTGAAGACGGTCCGCGACCTTTCTCTTGACGGTGTTGTTATTATTGGTGGTGATGATTCCAACACCAATGCCGCGATGCTTGCGGAGTATTTCGAGAGTTCGCAGTGTCGCACTCGTGTTATCGGTGTTCCCAAGACCATTGACGGCGACCTCAAAAACAAATATATTGAGACATCTTTCGGCTTCGACACGGCTTGTAAGATATATTCCGAGCTTATCGGCAACATTGCCCGCGACGCTCTTTCTGCGCAGAAGTATACTTTCTTTATAAAGCTTATGGGTCGTTCTGCTTCGCATATCACGTTAGAGTGTGCCATGCAGACGCATCCTAATATAGCGATCATCGGCGAAGAGGTCCATGCTGCCAATAAAACTATCGCCGACGTCACCAAAGACATCTGCGATGTTATCTGTCTTCGCGCCAAAGAAGGTAAGAACTACGGCGTCGTTCTAATCCCTGAAGGGCTCATAGAATTCATCCCAGAGTTTGGTATTCTTATCAAAGAGCTCAATGAGGTCGTCGACAGGATCTCCGACGAAGAAGACCGCATTGCCGCCGTAATAAACCTTCTTCCCGAAAACTTAAAAGAATGTTTTACTTCTTTACCGAGAACCATCCAGGAGCAGCTTCTTTTCGACCGCGATCCTCATGGAAATGTCCAGGTGTCGCGTATCGAGACCGAGAAGCTTCTCATCGCCACCGTCACCACCGAGCTCAGCAAAAGAAAAGAAGCAGGAAAATACGTTGGGAAGTTCTCTCCACAAAATAACTTCTTCGGGTATGAAGGTCGTGCAGCGTTGCCGTCGAACTTCGATAGCGACTACTGCTACGCCTTAGGATATAATGCTTCAGCGCTTATCGCCCATGGTTTTTCTGGGTATATGAGCTGCATCCAAGCCCTCAACAAGCCCGTAGAAGAGTGGAAGGCGCTAGGGATACCGATAACGATGATGATGAACATCGAAAAGCGCCACGGGCAGTCTAAGGCAGTAATAAAAAAAGCCCTCGTCGACCTCGAAGGAGATCTTTTCGCTACCTTTAAAGCCGAGAGCAAAAAATGGGCCACTAACGACGACTACCGCTATCCCGGCCCCATACAGTTTTTCGGAGATCCAGAAATAACAGACAATATAACCCTAACATTGGAGCATATATCATGAAAGTAGCGGCACCGCAACCACCGCAACAATCAGCAACACCTTTGATCCCTGTAGTTTCCTGTAGAGATGATATCTACATTGTCAATATCCTTAATCCTGGCTTGTCATTAGAATCTACAAAAAAACAAGGGTTTCAGCAATTCATATATCAACCTAAACGCTACAGAAGACCGCGCAAAAACATATCATCCCGACACCTAAACAGAGCAAGAAATAAACGTCTTTGTCTTGCTATTGGCGCTGCTGTTCTTACAATAGCAGCAGCAGCAATAACAACAGAAATAATAGCAACGGCCTTCTTCGAAAAATTCCCGCCCCACCCACACTGTTGACGAAGAGCTCCTTCGTAAAAAGCAAATAGAGCATAACAATTCAGCTAGGAAACAAAAAAAACGCGGATGGTGTTTATGTTAAAAAATATTATAGTCATCGTATCAATGTTATTCTTTGGGTCACAACTTATAGCGTCGCCTTTTTCTTCTGATGTCGAAAACACCCTCAAAACCTCTATAGCCTCGGTTTATGGCAGCGACAAGTGCGACGAGGTTTATGATGGCGTCATGGCCATAGCGGAGAATGTCCTTTCTTCGCGCAGCACAGCGCTCCGTGAAGAAGAAGTGAAGCGTCCTGCTGGCTGGCATAAAGACGAGGTGATGTATATGTTCTATGCCGACCAGTTCGGCACCATCGACGGCAGAGAATGAACCTTCGACGACCTTATTGGCATGCTCGACTACCTCGAAGACCTTGGCGTCACGGTGATATACATACTGCCTTTTATGGAGTCGCCCATGGGCGATGTAGGCTTCGACGTCAGCAACCCCAGAGAGGTACGCCACAGTCTTGGCGGCATGGCAGCGTTTAAGAGGTTTTCCGCCGCAGCGCACAAGCGTGGCATAAAGATCAAAGCCGACCTCGTTTTAAACCACCTCTCCGAAGAACACGAATGGTTCCAAGACGCCCTCGCCGGCGACATCGCCAAGCTCGACAACTTCATCGTCACCAAGACTGCCCCAAAATACCAGCGTCGTTTTGACGAAGAGCGCGGATATGTCATCGACTACAAAGAAGACGACGGCACCATCACCTCGCGTAGGCTTGTTTTCCCGGAGATATGCGAAAGCCAGTATAGAAAGGTCACCATCGACGATGCCGACTACTACCTATACCATATGTTTTACCCTTTCCAGCTCGATGTCAACTGGAAAAACCCTAACGTCTTGTACTATATGCTCGACGTCGTGGGACACTGGGCCAACAATGGCGTAGACATCTTCAGGTTCGACGCCATAGCATATTTCATCAAAGAGAAAGGCCACAACGGCGAAAACCACCCAAAGACCCACGACGTCGTCAAGATTGTCAATGCCTTCGTCGAAAGCGTCGCACCGTCATCGGTGTTACTCGCCGAGGCATGTCAGAGGCCCAACGACATCCTGCCGTACTTCGGCGAAGAACGCCCAGGCTCTTCACGCACCGACGAAGTACAGATGGCCTACCATTTCCCTTACATGCCGGCGGTATGGTATGCCCTCGTCACCGGCGACAGCAGCGCCTTCTGGGAGACTCACAACGACACTCCCGAGATCCCCGAGAATGCTTCTTGGGCGACATTATTGCGGATACACGACGAGCTGTCGCTCGAGATGCCCGAAGCGCCAATACGTAAGGCTCTATACGATGCCTTGTCGCCCAAAGGCGTAGCGTTCCGCCAAGGGTACGGCATAGGAGGACGTATGGCCGACTTCCTTGACAATGATCCCAGAAGGATCTCGCAGGCCTTCGCTGTGCTGCTTTCGCTACCGGGAATGCCGATAATATATTATGGCGATGAGATTGGTGCCAGGAACAACTGGGAATACGCCTATGCTTCTGCCGAGGTACGTAAAAAGATAATGGACAGCGGCGACATCGAATCCCTGTCTTCCTTCGACGGCAGAGACATCAACCGCGGCCCTATCGCCAAAGAAGCGTTCTATGGCGCCAAAGACAACAACGCGATATATGACAATATTAAGAAGCTCATAGCGGCACGTAAGGGCAGCAAAGCGCTGACGCGTGGCGAGTGCATCGAAGCACGGCCTGATGACACGAAGGCGATATTCTCGTACGTTCGGACCTTCGAAGAAGAAAGCGTCTTCGTCGTCCACAACCTCAGCGATGAAACCGTGACTACGAAGGTGTCCTTACCACAAGAATACATCCATGAAGGACCTTTTTACGATATCGCAACCGACGAAGAGGTCGCTATTGCCGCCGAAAACGGAATAGTCGAGGTTACGCTAGGCCCATACAGTTCGATATGGACAAATGCATCGAATCTGCATTAGTTCGGAGCTCGGAATAGGAATTTCTACCACGGAGCCACGGAGAACACAGAGAACGAAACTGGCTGGGTGATTTCCCCAGACCCCTTTTTGAGCTGGTCACTGGTCACTGATTACTGGCCACTGTCTACACCACTCCCATTATAGGATTTGAGTATATAGGATCTGTTATTGTAGGCTCTATCAAGCCGATGTCTTCGTGTTTCTTTTTCAGCCGCGCTAGCTTTTCTTCCATCGTCGTCATCAGCACCTCGTCGGAGGTCTCAAAGGAAGGCTCGGAGTCGGCGCCTTCGGTGTATGGGGTGTATATCTCTTTGTATGCATTCTGGGCCTGCTGCCTGTCGTATATCGTCCATGATTTACATGCTTCGAAGG
>JABHNK010000030.1 GCA_018694295.1 Waddliaceae bacterium | reverse complement strand
CTGTCTTTATATATCGCTCTCTCGCCGAGTTCTTTTTCGATGACAAGAAGCCTGTTATATTTTGCTATACGGTCGGAGCGTGACAGCGAGCCTGTCTTTATCTGCCCTGCCGATGTCGCTACGGCGAGGTCAGCGATAATGGCATCTTCTGTCTCTCCAGATCTATGCGATATCACCGTTGTATATTCGTTAGCATGTGCCAGCCGTATTGTTTCTAGAGTCTCCGTCAGCGTTCCTATCTGGTTGAGTTTTATCAGGATAGAGTTCGCCACACCTTCGCCGATGCCGCGCTGCAGAAATTGTGGGTTCGTCACGAAGATGTCATCACCAACGATTTGTATTTTATTACCCAGCTCTTTTGTCATATGAGCCCATCCTTCCCAGTCGTTCTCATCGAGACCGTCTTCTATAGAATCTATGGGGTATTTTTCTGCTAGAACTTTGAGATGCGCCGTCATCTCTTCTGCCGAGCGCTCTTTATATTTCTCTCCGGCGGCCTTCTTCTTTTTCTCGATATATCTTCCGCTTTTTTTATCGTAGTATTCCGACGCTGCGCAGTCGAGAGCAAGAGAAATATCTTCTCCAGGACAGTATCCGGCTTTTTCTATGGCACGAAGAATCATCTCAAGGGCAGCCTCGTCGGAAGGTAACATCGGCGCGAAACCTCCTTCATCACCGACGGCAGTAACGTGCCCTTCTTCTTTAAGAATGGCTTTAAGCGCATGAAATGTCTCAGCTCCCCAGCGTAGGCCTTCAGCGAAAGTCGGCGCGCCTTTTGGACGTATCATAAACTCCTGGAAGTCGAGAGAGCTATCGGCATGGGCACCACCGTTGATGATATTCATCATAGGAACTGGAAGTTGTCGCACTTCTTCTCCACCAATATACCGATATAGTGGAACCCCCGCTGTTATCGCCCCAGCGCGTGCTATTGCCATCGAAACGCCAAGCATGGCGTTGGCACCCCACTTATTTTTATTCGGTGTCCCCTCTTCACTGATGAGAAGTCGATCTATAACTTCCTGGTCGGAGACATTCTGTCCTATTACGATTTCAGCAATAGGTCCTACGACATTAGCAACAGCTTTTTTGACGCCTTTACCATTATACCGTTTTTTGTCGCCATCGCGGAGTTCTACGGCCTCATGCTCTCCCGTCGACGCCCCCGAAGGCACAGCGGCGGTAGCCACGACACCATCTTCGGTGGTTACGGTTACCTGTATTGTGGGGTTTCCTCTAGAGTCTAGAATCTCAAGAGCTTCAACAGTTTTGATAAATGACATAGTGGTTCTCCTTAAGCAGTTATTGTTGTCGCATATTAATTTAATGCTTTAACAAACATTGTGCAAGGAAAAAAGTACTACCGTCGGTGATGTTCTTCATCGGCTTCATCGATGAGGCTTAGGTATGAATCGTAGCGCATCGACGAAAGATCGCCGTCTTCGACGGCTTTTATTACGGCGCAATCGGGCTCGGAAATATGCATACAGTCTTGGAATTTACAATGCCCTCTTATTTCTTCAATATCAGGGAAATACCCTGCTATCTCTTCACGGTGAAGCTCCCACATACCGAAGCTTTTTATTCCGGGAGTGTCGACACACCACCCTCCGCACTCTAAAGGTATCAAATGCGACTGCGTCGTCGTGTGCGAGCCTTTTCTTGTCTTGTCGACAACCTCACCGACAGTAAGGTCTAGGCCCGTTACTGCGTTTATCAGCGAAGACTTTCCCACGCCCGACTGCCCGGCGAATACTGAAGCTTTGTTTTTCATCAAAGAACGCAGGGCATCGAGACCTTCGCCTGTGACAGCACTGACAGCAACAATTGTTGCTCCTGCCTTGGAATATTCTCTCCTGAATATATCATACTGCTCGCGTTCTTCTGCGGTAGCTTCGTTAATAAGGTCTGTTTTATTGACGACAACAATAGGAAGCATATTTCCTTTTTCCGACGAGATGATATACCTGTCGACTAGCGAAGGTTTAAGGGTGGGATTAACGACAGAAATAGTGATAAGTACCTGGTCGATATTTGCAGCGATATACTGTTCTTTTGTTCTTGCGAGGTTGTCGGCGCGCGATAACACAGAACGCCTTTCCTCGATATGTCCTATTGCTCCTTCATCGCCAGTAACGTCGAAATGAACGAAGTCTCCGACGGTGATGAGCCTCTTCTGCCGCGTCTTTTCTTTCTTCAAAGCGCCACGAAGCGAGCACATATACTGTATTCCTTCGCTGTCGACAAGGATCCCCTGCGACGATATCGACAGCACCCTACCACGATGCGAATGTTTTATCTCTATGACTTCTTTGTTTTTGGCGGCTTTATCGAGGTCGGACTTCTTATATTTTGACCTGTCGGATTGTACGATGCGGTTGCGCTCCTTGCGCGCAGCCCTTCGCGCCCCGTGGAAATAATCTTCTTCAGAAATATGGTCGTTACAATCTTTTTTCATGAATTCCTATTTTTTCATTATATACATCAAAATACTTCCTGCAGCGGCGACGTTTAGCGACTCAATGTCTCCAGACATTGGTATAGATACAAGCGTTCCTGCGTCTTTTGCCTTAACCGAAGCGCCATGGGCTTCGCTTCCAAGAAGTAAAGCCGCAGAATCGCGGTTTTCTATAGAAGAAATGTCGTCGCCGGCCATGTCGGCAATGTAAAGCGGAACGTCTTTATTTTCGAGGAGCTTTTTAAGATCTTCCAATGACAGCTTTACAATAGGAATGCGGAACGTCGCTCCTTTAGCGGCACGTAAAGCCTTGTCATTATAAACATCGACGCTGTCGCCGATGATGATTACAGCATCCCATCCTAATGCTAGCGCAGTACGTATCAACGTACCCATATTCCCAGGATCGGAGATGTTTTCAAGGACGACGAAGAACCGCATATCGTCGGTTATCGGCATCGTCGTTATTACGACCTCAGCAATAATAGGTTCTGGGTTTTTTACACCCGACACCTTCTTCATTATCTCCGGCGTCACCATTATAATATTGTCACATTTTATGTTAGAAGGGATATCCCCTTCATCAAGGATAATCACTGTCTTCAGCGTTGTGTGATTTTGTGCCTCTGATACCATTTTCCTGCCAACAACTATAGCGCTATTCTCTTCTTCGCGATATGAACTATCGTCGCGCAACTTTACAAGGCGCTTGACAACGGGGTTTTGTGGGCTTGTTATCACTAAAGTCATCGTTGCGGCCATATTGGTGATTTTTGTAAAAGCTTAATAATATCATTGGCATCATCGAGCATTTCATTGACAGCAATTCTTTCTGCTTCGCGAAGGATATCGCCCATCTCTTTTCCTGGCACAATGCCGTGCTCTTGCAATATCGCTGAAGTGACAATAGGAGTTTTATTCTTTATACGCCCTATCGCCGAGGACATAAGCCGCCGTTTTCTACGATAGTCTTTAAGGAATTCCGAGCGCTCTTCTTCGTGATAATATGCTGCGAGGACTTCTAAGCACGCTTCTGTATTATCGTCTGCATAGAGTCGCACCCACGATACATTTTCGGTGTTTTCATCGTCGGAAAGATCGCGAGCATGATATAATGTCTCAACAAAAGACCTTTCCTTTTTCGACATCTTAAGAAGTTTACATTGCTCAAGGGTGTCTTCAAGAGGCTTTTGCAAGAAAAGCGTGGCGACATACAAAACTGCGGGGACTTTATCAGAAAATAATGTAAAGCCTTTTACATTTTCCTCAAGAGCTTCTTTCGTT
>JABHNK010000029.1 GCA_018694295.1 Waddliaceae bacterium | reverse complement strand
GCTCCAGTAGGTTCTAGGGCTGGAGGTTTTGGTAAGATACGCATTATCGAAAGCGCGGTCATCGACTTCCCACACCCCGACTCCCCGACGATGGCAAGCGTCGTACCTTTTTTTAGATCGAAAGTTATGCCATCGACGACGGCGACGTCCCCTGCAGAAGTTTGCAGTAGCGTCGTGAGATTCTCGACTCTAAGTACCGTAGTATCAACGGCCATATATCTTCCCTTGTATACAAAATTGTTCTCTCGTTAATATAATGGTTTTAATTTTTAAATCATACACATTAGAGAAAATTTTATGCGTACCATATTAAGTCTTTTCAGCAGGTCACCGTTCACCTTCCTTCAGACACATATGAACAAAGTCAACGACTGCGTCAAGGAAGTCCCTAAGATGTTCGAAGCTCTTGTCGACGGCGATTTTGCTACCATCGACGTCCTTGTCAAGAAGACATCGAAGCTCGAGCATCTTGCTGACATCGCCAAGCAAGACATCAGGAACCACCTTCCTAAGAGGATGTTCTTACCTGTAGATCGTGGTGCCGTCCTCGAGGTTCTTACTATGCAAGATAGTATTGCCGACAAAGCCGAGAACATCGGCGTCCTTCTCACCTATCGACAGCTTACCATGCCTTCAGGAGATTTTCTAGAGACCTTCCAGAAGTTCTTGGACAAAAACATCGATTCTTTCGATACGGCACGTCTTATCGTCGAAGAGATCGACGTCCTTCTGCAGTCGTCGTTTGGCGGTGTTGAAGCGGAGAAGGTCAAGCGTCTCGTTGACGAAGTTGCTCTTAAAGAGCACGAAGCCGACGTCCTTCAGAGGACTCTTCTCCAGCTTATCTTTGACATCGGCGATGACATGACACCGCCGATATTCTCTTTGTGGCAGCATCTTTTTGGTGAGATCTCTGGGATCTCGAACATCTCCGAGAAGCTCGCCTATAAAGTTCGTACTATGCTCGACATATCATAATTACAGGGCACAGAAACCAATGGACAACGTAACTCTTCTTTTTATAATTGCTTTATTAAGTGGCTTATATATGTCATGGAGTCTCGGCGCCAATGATGCTGCCAATGCTATCGGCACTGCCGTAGGTTCTGGTGCTTTGACGTTAAAGCGTGCTGTCATCATCGCGGCGTCATTAGAATTTTGTGGCGCATTTTTCTTCGGGTCTAACGTCTCTGAGACTGTACAGAAAGGCATCGTCAAGATGGACCTTTTCGTCGACGATCCTATGCTTCTCGTCTTCGGAATGATCGGTGCTTTGCTCGCTGCTGGGGTATGGCTTCAGCTTGCTTCGTATAAGGGGTGGCCTGTCTCGACGACGCATTCTATCGTAGGAGCTCTTGTTGGCTTCGGCCTCGTCATCGGTGGTGTCAATGGCATACATTGGAACAAGGTAGCATCGATAGTTATTAGCTGGGTGATTTCGCCGCTAATGGGCGGGACTATATCATATATCGCTTTCGTATCGATACGTAAGAAAATCTTCTATTCCCCTCATCCTCTCAATGCTGCCAAGAAGACGATACCGTATATTGTCTTCTGCATGCTTACGATGCTTTCGTCGATACTACTTTTCCGTGGGCTTAAGAATGTCAACCTAGACCTTTCGTTTTTAGAGACGGCGGCTTTAGCCCTTTCTATTGGATTGATAGGAAGCATAGTCATCGGCTTCTTGATACGTAGGATAAAAGCTCCTGACAGCAGCGATCTCCCATACCAAAGCCCTGTAGCTGTTACTGCTCTGAGGAAAGCTTTGAAGCACCTTCAACGTATGCAAATAGCGTCTAAGGGAGATCTTAACTACCAGGTATCTCTTGTCGTCGACGAGGCCAAGGCTCTAAAAGAGCACATTGACTACCACGATAAAAATATCGGAGAGCATGCGCATTTCGCTCCTGTCGAGAAGATCTTCGCATCGTTACAGCTCATAACTGCATGTTTTATGGCGTTCGCCCATGGCGCCAATGACGTCGCCAATGCCATAGGCCCTCTTGCTGCGTGTGTTTCTGTCCTTTCCAACGGCTTCGTCGTCGGCGCTACCGAGATCCCTGCCTGGATCCTCGTCCTCGGTGGCTGCGGAATAATTTTCGGTTTAGGGACGTGGGGCTGGCGTGTCATAGAGACTATAGGGAAGAAGATCACAGAACTTACCCCTTCGCGGGGCTTTGCTGCGGAGATCGGGGCTTCTACGACGATAGTCCTGGCTTCGAGCTTCGGACTTCCTGTATCGACGACACATATCCTCGTCGGTGCGATCTTCGGCGTCGGCATCGCCCGCGGTATGAGCGCCCTAAACATGGGGACCATCCGCGACATCGTTCTCTCATGGTTCATCACCATCCCCGCTGGAGCAGCCTTGACGATAGTTTTCTTCTATATCCTTAAAGCGATATTTGGATAATGCCTCTACGCTGCATAGTTCGGAGTTCGGAGTTAGGAGTAGGAATTTCTACCACAGAGCCACAGAGAACACAGAGAGGAAAAAACATGGCTGGGGGAATCCCCCAGACCCCCTTTTTCATTGAACATTGGACATTGAACATTGAGCATTGATCACCGAAAAAGCTCCGAATTCCGAACTCATTCTTAACAATGCTCAATGATAATTGTTCAATGAACAATGAATAAACCCGGACACGGCAGTGCCCCCTCTCGCCGTTGTCGCAAGAACTGAATTGTGTTGTAACGTTTGCTATAATAAAAACAAAGAAAAAAGTGCAATTCTCGACAACGGCGACAGCTGTGCGCCCACTGCGCGCGCTCTGCGCAGTGGGCGCTCTCTGTGTGCTCTGTGGCTCTGTGGTGAAAAAATTGGGGCTTGTTATTTTTTATTGCAGGGGCGACAGGTCGCCCTGAGGAACTCTGTGGTGAAAAAATTATTTTCGCATTTTTGGGTCGAGAGCGTCGCGGAAGGCGTCACCGACAAGGGCGATGGCGATAAGAAGCGTGGTGAGCATCAATGCCGGCGGCCACAGTAGGTAGCTTTCGCCGGGGAAGGCAGAACGCCCTTCGTCCATGAGGACACCCCATGAGCACGACCCTTCTTCTCCAAGGCCGATAAACGAAAGTCCTGCTTCGCTTGTTATCGCAGCCATTATCGAGAAAGGTATTATCGTGAGTATTGGTGGTATTGCATTGGGGAGGATATGCGAAAAGACGATACGCCTGTCGCCGAAGCCCATGGCGTGACATGCATCGACATAAGGCAGGCTTCGCTGCTTTAAGAATTCCCCTCTGATGAACCTGCTGTATCCTGTCCATCCGAATATTCCTAACACCGATATCACAAGGAATATCGATTTGCTCTGTACAATAGCGACGACCATTAGCAGCATGAAGAACGTCGGCATCGCCTCCCAGATCTCCAGCATCCTGTTGACGAGAATGTCCGTCTTGCCGCCGTAGTATCCTGCCATAGAGCCTATTGGTATCCCTATCGAAAGCTGTGCAGCGACGGCGAGGAGTCCTACTACTAGCGATATCCTTATTCCGAAGATAAGTCCTGCGACGAGATCTTTACGGTTGATACGTGTAAGGTCCCACCATTTCACTATGGAATTTATCGCTTGCTCACCGCCGGCGTCGTCTTCCCAGTGGAAGTTCTTTAGCAATGGCATTGTTAAGTGCAAAATTTTTGCATTCTCGCATTCTAGCCATTTCCTACGATCTTTGATGAAAGATATCTTCGCTATAGTGCTCTCGTATTCTCCGACGATGATACGTATTTTCTCTAGGCGTTTGCGTTTACGTTCTGTAGGCTTCTTCTGATATTCTTCGGCGAGGAACGGCATCTGCATAAAAGCTTTAACGTATACGCCTTCTTTTCCTTGCAGTTTTGCTTCTAGGCGTTTTATCTGATTCTCGTCATTTTCTTTCGCCACCTGCCATAGCGTCTGAATAACAAATCCGTCGGAGTTATTGCCATCGTAATATTTTTGAAGGCGATGATGTTGTTCTTTCCGAAGACGGTAGCGTATCAACATATTAATCTTGGCATATTCGTTCATATGCTGGAGGTTGAAGTCCCAGTCTTCATATATAGGAAAGGGCTCGAGGAGAGGGTCTCTGTCAGAGACGATAAGTTGTTCTTGGATGATATGCTGTCTTGCTGCGCTGAGAGCCGCGTCTTTGGCGGGGTCTTTTGGTGTAGCGAAGCTAAGATATAGAAAAAGCGCTATCACTGCTGATAATATCGTTACCATAGCGGCTTTACGTCCTCGCCGTAAGGATAGCATCGTCACCACCATCACTGGTGTTGCGAACATCATTATGTTGAAGAAAATGTCTAGGCGTTTTGTGAAGAACCCTCGATAGAAAAGATGTCGAAACAAGGGGAAATATATTTCACCATCATATACAAGGAAGATTGGTTTGCTCGACGCAAGAATAGGGGCGTATATACCACATATAACGAAAATCGCTATAATAACAAGGGCGGCGCAGCCGATTTTATTCTTCTTAAACTGCTGCCATACTATCTTCCAATATGAATATGCGTGAGTTTTTTTCATCGTCAGCCTTGTTTTGCATCGTCGCACATCATACGTACAACATCGTCGACATCCGATGTCGCTTTCCATCCTAATATTTCTTCAGCTTTTTTGGGGTTTGCTTTTCCCATATGGATATCTAGTGGTCTTAAGCTGCTTTCATCAACATCAACATGTTCTTTCCAGTCGAGGTTAAAGTATGCGAAGGCTTTTTCTACAAACTCCGTCAACGATATTGTTTTCCCTGTGGCGACGACGAAGTCTTGAGGTTTTTGTTGTTGTAGTATGAGCCATATTGCTTCTGCATATTCCGGCGCCCATCCCCAGTCTCTATAGATATCGATATTTCCGAGTTTAAGTTTTTCTTTCGATCCTGCAGCGATACGTGCTGCTGCTTTTACTATTTTCTGTGTTACAAAGCGCTCATAGCGTAGTGGTGACTCGTGGTTAAAGAGTATCCCTGTACATGCGAATAATCCATATGCTTCGCGATATACTGATATGAGGTTATATGCCGACGCTTTTGCTAGGGCGTATGGACTTCGTGGTTTGAATGGTGTGTTTTCATCGGCGGGGGTGTCGCCTATATCGCCGAAACATTCGCTAGACCCGGCATTATAGAACTTTATGTCGCGCTCTTCGAAACGTATAGCTTCTAGGATATTCAGCGTCCCTGTTACTATGCTGTCTATCGTCTCTACGGGCTGTTCGAACGAAAGCCCTACTGAGCTTTGTCCTGCCAAGTTATATATCTCATCGGGGCGATATTTTTTCAAGACAGAGGCTACGCTACGGAAATCGCTTATCGCCATAGACACTTTCTCGATATCATCATATACACCAACTTTTTTTAGGCCTGCAAATGTCGACGTCGTAGCATCGCGTGACGTCCCGATGACATCGTATCCTTTTGATAGGAGCAGCTTGGAGAGATATGCGCCGTCTTGTCCGCTGACGCCACAAACTAGTGCTTTTTTCATTGTTTACTCCACATTGTGGTGTTCGTCGACGGTATATACTGATTTATTCTGCGACTCGTAATATGTCCTCATGAGGATCTCCGAAAGTATCCCTATAAATATCGCCATGAAGCCCATAAGACCAAAAGCTACCGTCACTATAGGCAATGGTGTTCTGCTGAAAGACACTCCAAGTCCAAATTTATAGAAAAGCATCCCTACAAACGAGATGAAAGAAAGCCCAAAGCTCACCAGCCCGCCACCCCCGAAGACGTATATTGGTTTCTGCGAATATTTCGCTAAGAAGTTCACGACGATAAGGTCGAGGATAACTTTGAAGGTTCTTTCTATGCCATATTCCGAGACGCCATGGATACGAGGTCTGTGGTTGACGACGACCTCTGCGACCTTAGCGCCTTCCAATGTGGCGTATATTGGTATGAATCTGTGCATCTCGCCATATAATTTTACGCCTTTGATGACATCACGTCGGTATGCTTTAAGCGAGCATCCTGTATCATGAAGTTTCACTCCAGATATCTTCGATACCAGCCAGTTTGCTATCCTGCTCGGCAATATACGCATGATACCGTTATCTTTACGATTTTTTCTCCATCCTGAGACGACGTCATATCCTTCGTCGAGCTTAGCGAGAAGTTTTGGTATGTCAGCGGGGTCGTTTTGTAGATCGCCGTCCATAGGGATAAGGACGTCACCGGTGGCGTAGTCAATTCCCGCCATCATCGCTGCCGTCTGCCCGTAGTTGCGGCGGAAGTGTATAACTTTGATGTGCTTGTCCTTTTCGGCGAGCTCATCGAGAAGCGCTTTGCTGTTGTCGGAAGAGCCGTCGTTGACAAGGATAACTTCGTAGTCATGCTCGAGGTTTTCAAGGACGTCATGCAATGATTTATACAACAAGGGAATGTTGTCTTCTTCGTTGTATATTGGTACGAATATCGATAATTTCATGGTAAGCCCCAGGTTTTTAGTAAGAATATCTTGCTAGAATACCAATAGTTCTTCTGCGATGCAAGCTCTAACATTGACATTTGTGACGTTTTAAGCCACAATCTTAGAGATCTTAAATATGAGAGGGGCATAATTATGGCTATTTTAATCGTCGGTGGTGCTGGATATATCGGCTCGTACGTCAACCTTATGATGAACAAGAAAGGTTTTGAAACTATCGTCCTTGACAACCTTAGTACTGGCAACAAAGACGCCGTCAATGTTGGTACTCTTATCGTCGGAGATCTCGGCGACACTGCTACGCTGAAGAAGGTTTTCGAAGACAATGACATCGACGCCGTCATGCATTTCGCGGCGCATACCGCTGTTGGGGAGTCTGTCAAAGACCCAGGGAAATACTACCACAACAATGTCGTCAATACCTTGGCTCTTCTTGACACTATGGTCGACTATGGTGTGAAACGTTTCTTATTCTCGTCATCTGCAGCGATATTCGGTTCTCCAGAAAAAGATCTCATCGACGAAGAACACCGCGTCCTTCCTATCAATCCTTATGGCAGAACAAAGCTTATGATAGAAAAGATCCTCGGTGACTATGACATCGCCTATGGTATGAAATCGTGTTGTTTACGATATTTCAACGCTGCTGGCGGCGACCCTTCTGGCGAGCATAAAAACTATAATATTAATAGCACTAACATTATTCCCGTCATACTCAATGCCATCGAAAAGGAGTCTCCTGTCACGATCTTCGGCACCGACTACGACACTATCGACGGAACGTGTGTCCGCGACTACATACACATCCACGACCTTGCCTCTGCACACATTTCCGCCCTTGAGAAGCTTCTCGTCGATGATGCCACATCATCACAGTACAACCTCGGCAATGGCGACGGCTATAGTGTCAGCGACGTCATCGATACTGCCAAGAAAGTCACTGGAGTAAACTTCACCGTCATCGAAGGCGAGCGCCGTGCTGGAGATCCTGACGTCCTTGTTGCTTCTGCCAAGAAGGCGCAGAAAGAGCTGGGCTGGAAGCCCGAATTCCCTGACCTTGAGTCTATAATCCTCCACCAATGGAAGGCGACGCTATGAAACGTATATTAGTAACAGGAGCCGCAGGTTTTATAGGCTTCCACTGTGCACGACACCATAAAAACCGTGGCGATTTCGTTGTCGGATACGACAATTTCAACGACTACTACGACCCGACTTTAAAGCGTGACAGGGCAAAGGTTTTGGAAGATGAAGGCATCACTGTCATCGAAGGCGATATCTGCGACGGCAAGTCTGTAGCCTCTGTCATTGATGACAACGCCATCACCCACGTCTTACACCTCGCCGCGCAGGCAGGGGTACGTTATTCTTTAGAAAACCCTCAAGCGTATATAACGTCGAACATCGAAGGTTTCGTCACTATGATGGAGGTTCTGCGAGAAAGAAGCTCTATACCTTTCATCTATGCATCATCGTCGTCGATATATGGCCTCAATGAAAAGGTTCCGTTTTCTGTCGATGATGTCACCGAAACCCCGGTAAGCCTCTATGGCGCGACAAAAAAATCTAACGAATTGATGGCCCACGCATATCATCATCTTTTTGGGATTCCTGTAACGGGGCTGCGTTTTTTTACGGTATATGGTCCGTGGGGACGTCCCGATATGGCATGTTTTCTTTTCGTAAAGAAGATCTTGGAAGGGACACCTATCGACGTATATAACAACGGGAAACTAAGTCGAGACTTCACATATGTCGACGACATCGTTAATGGTGTCGCCGCTGCTATAGACCTCGGCGCAGGATGTGAGGTTTTCAACCTCGGAAATAATAAGCCTGAAAAGCTCGAAGATTTTATCGCTATAATAGAAAAAAGCCTAGATATCCCTGCGAAGAAAAATTATATGCCTATGCAGGATGGTGACGTACTCCGAACGTACGCCGATATTGAGCATAGCACTGAACTTTTGGGCTTCGAGCCCAAGATTTCACTAGAAGATGGCGTTGCGAAGTTTGTTGACTGGTATAAAGGATATTATGGTTGACAATAAGATTATTTACTGTTAAAATCCTTTCTATTATGTTTTTATTACCTTTATAGTAAGAGAGTTAAACTATGCAGCCACGACAATATCCATCAGGACCACAAGGTCAGCAACCTCAGCGTCCTCCTGCCGGCGGTCTTACTGAAGTCCGTGACAGCATGTCTCGTCATGCTGATGCTCCTCCCCTTAAGGTTGAAAATCATGAAGACACAGAATCTTCCGATCCCAAGCCTCTTCACGTGTTATGGAATAGTACTGTTACGCCTTTCACCAAAGATTTCTTTTCTCGCCACAACAAAATCATCAATGCTCCTCGACGTTTTTTACGTATTTTCTACCGTCTTTTTTTCTTACGCCTTCAAGATCCCAAGCTTATTGCTAAGCGTCCTGTACGTAAAGCAGCTCCCAAGAAGAAAAAAGCTGTGCGTAAATAAAGAAGCGTTCTTTACTAAATATCTTTTCTTTCGTAGTATGTTATTATGTTATCTAGTATGGAAGTGTTGCAATGAAAAGGTATTTTTCGCTATCTCTCTCGTTTGTTCTTATCGCTCTTGTTATTACGCTGTCGAGTTTCTCGTGGCCGTGGAGTGATGTTAAAGGCAAGAGCAAAAAATCTTCTGCTGATGCTGTAGAAGTCGTACGTCCTCAGGACACCGAAGAATTCAAGGTCGCCCTTGTTCTTCCTTCTAGGAGGGATGACGATTCGTGGAGTCAGTCGATATATGCGCCATTGCGTCGCATACGATATAGCGGCAAGAGTTCTTCTATCGACAAATTTTCTGTTGTTGAGAAGGTATTAAACCTTGAGACTGCGAAGAGGGTCATCGCAAAATATGCCGAAAAGGGCTACGACCTTGTCATCGCTCATAGTGATATATACAAAGAAGCTATTCTCAGCATCTCTACCGATTTCCCTGACACACGCTTTGCGGTACCATATTTCGATGATGGCGACGACTTTCTTTCCTTCGACAACATTTTCTTCTACTCTGTAGCTTCTGAAGAGGCGGGATATGTCAATGGCATCATCGCGGGCCTTTCTTTTGACTTTGCTTCTTTGGGTCTTATCACCACCGAAGACGATATTTCTCTTTATAACGACAGGTATTCTCGAGGCTTATACAATGGCCTTCTCTCTGCATCTCCAGGCAGCAGCTTTACTGCCAACTATATACAGTCGCCGTGGTATCCTGACTATTCTGCAGAGCCTGCCAGCATGCTGCTCCTCAGCGGCGCGCAGGTACTTTCTGGGATATCTCCGCAGGCGTTAGGGGCTCTTTATGTTGCAGAGTCCAATGACATTTTCTGGCTTGGCGCTGAAATCGACAATAGCGCAATCTCTCCAAACAACGTCATTGCTTCGCAGGTATATTCCTGGGATGCTATTCTCAACGATATGATATCTCTTACGAGGGAAGGTGCTTTTGGTGAGAAGCGTTATATCCTAAACTACAGAAACGGTGGCATCAAAACTGTTTTCAACGAGATGGTCGGACCTTCCGAAGAGACGGAAAGGACAACGGAAAATATCATCAAAGGCATCATCGACGGTTATATTGATCCGCTGGAATAATGCAGCAAACGCAGCTATGCTGCGTAGTTCGGAGTTCAGGGTTCGGAGTTCGGAGTTCGGAGACAGGAATAGGATTTTTCACAACATAAAAGGCGTTTATTTATGAGTGAAGAAAATGAATGGACCGTATATATTATCGAAACTGTTTTGGGTCGGCTATATACAGGAATAACTACAGACATAAGTAGACGTTTCCAGGAACACTTTGGTTCTAAAGGAGCAAAATTTTTCCGTTCTGACGCTCCTAAAAAGGTTGTTTTTCAGGAAAAGCATAAAAACCGGTCTCAGGCCACCAAACGAGAACTTGAGATTAAAAAAATGAGTAAACAAGAAAAAAACAGGCTTATTTGCCACCGTACATTTAGTGGCAATGATGTCTTTAAAGAAGGAAAAACTGAAAATGATTCCATTTGATTTTGTGCCCTTAAAACGTGCAATTGAACACGGTTCAGTAGACGATTCAATCATAGATCCGGCCTGTGAAGCAATCAAAGTACACTTTAATTCTTGCACAGTCTCAGATGAAAGAATATCGTTCATCTCCGCGCTTTACTTTGAAGTGCTTTCTGATATGCGAATAACCAACTTCCATGACAGTCGCGTAACATACATCAATTTAGAAAAAGAACTAGAGGTTTCTGAAGACCTAAATTTACCTATTAAACAAGGTTATTTGCCGACACTAGAAGACGGTGCCAACAAAGCCCGAAAGGCTTTTCTATCTACCGCTGCAGCTTTGTTTTACGAATATGCACAAGAAGAAATTCCAATCAGAAGTATAAGCACTCTAGCCAACTTGATTTTTAGCAAAATGCGTTCAGCAGAAAAATCAACTAAAGCAACCACAATAGCAATACTTTATTTTGACAGAATTTTTAATGATTCTATTGTGAATATTCATGTGCCTGAAGAACCAGGCTTCACAGAATCTCTTGATGGCTCTATTAATTATGACGAAGATGGTCGTAGTTGGGCTGAAATGTCGGAAACGGAATATGACAATGATTTGAAGAGTGTATTAGCTGAACTTGCGGAATAAGCACTATTATGAAGGAATTTCGAAATAAGATTTCCTACCACGGAGGCACGGAGGACACGGAGAGAAGCTTCAAAGAGAAAAAAATATTGTCAGGGGACACCCCCGAACCCCCATTTTTGGTCTATGAACTTTTTTAAAAAACCCTCGGGGTTCTAGGGGTGAAACCCATAGCCAATTCCCCATCTTCTTTTCCTCCTACTCCGTGAACTCCGTGGCTCCGTGGTATTATATTCCGGATTTTTATATTATCTTTATGCCTATCACTTACCTTGCGCAACACCCACAATATAAAGAGTTTTATCTTTTTCTCTCTCTAACAAGAATTTTCGCGTAACATCAGTTAAATAGATTATAGCTGTGTTTTTTCATCACCCTCGTTTTTTTATAGCGGATAGTTATAACGTTTAACGGATAAGTAAAATCTATACGCTATACGCTATTCCTATGCGCTACAAAAAAGGGTACGGAGCTCCGCCATTACGCTATGCTGAAGGCTTCGGGGAAGTATTCTATTATGTCTGAGGCTGTCATGCAGTATGATGTAAGGTCTTGTGCTGCGCATTCTCCTGCGTAGGAGTGGAGGTATACTGCTAGTCGTGCGGCGTCGTATGGTTTTAGTTTTTGTGCTAGCAGTGCTGCTACAAGGCCTGTGAGGGCGTCGCCGCTGCCGGCAGTGGCCATTCCCGGGTCTCCGAAGGTATTGACGACGGGCGTTGTTTCGGGGTGGAATATGAATGTCGGTCCACCTTTTAGTATTACTGTGATGTTTTTGTCGTCGCTATATTTCTGGCATTGTTCTAGGAAGTCTTCGTCGATGGTTTTGGTATTTTCTTTTCCGAGGAGCCTACACATCTCACCGACGTGTGGGGTCAGTATTGCGCCTTTTGGTATTTGTATAGTGTTATCTTCTGCGATGATATTAAGGGCATCGGCATCGAAGACGCACGGCTTTTTTATTTCGCGGATAATTTCTTTTAAGAACTCTTTCGTTGCGGGCTGTTTTCCTATTCCTGGCCCTACGAACACTGCAGAGGCTTTGTTAAGGGCTTCTGCGACAGTGTTTATGTCATTGTTTGTGTAGCTTTGTGTTATCAGCTCGTATGGTGCTTCTGCCATCTCGGCTTCCATGCCTTTTGGGTGGAAGACGCGCGTTATCCCTGCACCTCCGCGTAGTGAAGCTTCTCCGGCGAGCATCGCGGCCCCTGCCATCCCTGGCGACCCTGCTATCCCTACGACATACCCTGCCTGGTATTTGTTTCGTGATGGTATAATTTCTGGCATAAGGGGCTTCATATCATCTTCGACAAGCATCGATAGTGTGCTGTCGGCTTCTTCGATATATTTTTGTTCTAGGCCGAAGTCAACGTGTTGTAGTTTTCCGACGCAGTCCCATCCGTTGCTGATGAAAAACCCTGTTTTGGGAAGTCCTAGGGATATCGTCTTGGTGGCGCGTATTGCAGTATCGCCGGCTTCTCCTGTCGTGCCATTTAATCCTGAAGGCATATCGATGGCGATGACGGGAAGTTTTGAGTTGTTGATCTTTGTTATTACTGCATCGAGGAAGCCTTCGACGTTGCCGTGGAAGCCCGTTCCGAGGATGCCGTCGATAATGACGGTTTCATCGTCGAAGGTAATATCGCTGACATCTTCGACGAAGGTAACATGACCTTTTTCTTTGATAAAACCGTGATAATTTTCTTTCAGTAGCGGCGAGCATTCTTCTATGGGGAAAAGCTGTAAGACTTTCACGGCATATTTTTTGCGTTTAAAAATTATCGCTGCGACATATGCATCGCCAGCGTTGTTGCCCTTACCACATACTATCGTAACGTTTTTCTTAAGATGTCCGTCGAAGACATACTGCTGCACTTCTTGTGCTACGCCAGTCCCTGCATTTTTCATGAACGTTTTTTCTTTGGCGCCATCATCATACGCCATTTTTTCTATGCGTCCCATCTCTTGTGCTGTGATAATTTTCATTATTTTTCCCTCGATATTATACTTCTTTCCTCGATATACCCTCCGGCGACGTCGCTTTCTCGGCATGCGTCGATAAGGCGTTGTGTCGGGTAGTGGAACTCCTGCGAAAGTTCTGTCGGCACCGTTGTTTCTCTGCCGAAGAGCTCTTTAAATGCTGCAGAGTCATAATGCTGTAATGCTTCATGAACAGTTTTTATGCTGTCATCGCCGTCTTTATTCTTAAGCGGCGCGAAGCATTTATCGCGTGGATAAAGTACGACGTTAACATTTTCTGCGTACTGAAGGATGTCGAAGATAAACGCTTCGAATTTCCATGCCATGGTATCGCCGTCGATTTTTTTAACATTCTTATATGCAAGGTGTAGAGGCATAGGGGTTTTATGTGTCGCTACCTTCTCGACAAAGTCCATGTTAAGACAATATATTCCTATGTGCCCCAACCCATAAAGGAGCTCGCCGGAGGTATTTGTCGCTGTTTTTTCGTCTTCGGAAAGCTCGGTATATTCTACGACGACGGTATCGTCGCCGTTACGTGCCATGACGCCGAGTTTTTCTTGAGGCTCTTTTTTTTCTATGCATTGTACTGTGACGTCACCGCCTTTATTGATATGATATTCTACAAGACGCGGGTCGTAAGGCATAGCAAGCGGGTTATCAACAAGGACGATGTTAAGATATCGTATCCCGTTGTCGTACCACTGTCGCCATAGTCCAGAGTCATAGAAATTCTTGAGCGTGGTGCCGTTACCATCAGGGCCTTCGGCGATGACATCTTTTTCTTCGAAGAAAACATTACCTTCGTCGTCGAGGTATGGCAGCGTCCCCTGTTTGAAGAAGGAAACGTCGTCACTATTAAGCCCGAAAAAATTATGTTCCTCAAAGAACGATACCGTAGCGTCGTGGTTTTTCGAAGAAGTCATTATCGCCAGAGGAAGGTTTCTATCGCCTTGTTTCCCTGCGGCGACAACCTTCTCGGCGAACATCTGAAAAAGGCTTTTGTTTTCTATCACAGACGTTGGGAATGCCCCTTTAGGTCCTTGTACCCCAAGGCGTGTCCCCTCTCCACCGGCGATGATGACGCATCCAACAGTGCCGGCGGCTACAGCGTCGCTATTACGTATCGACATATCGACAACGTCACACTTTCCATAGGGCGTAACCTTTGGTGTCTCTGGCTTGTCTTCAAGAAGGAGCTTTTTCTGTTCATCAAGACGAGATAGGCGGTCTTCGTTGTGTAAGACTTTCTTCGTCTCGCGATATACATCTTCGACGCTTATACTTCTCATACATCGGAAGTCCGTAGGGCACTCCCTTTTGTAGCACGGCGAACACGACACGCGGTTGTGGATAACAGTACCCCACTGATATGGGCCTGTGGTGGTATCGTTTGTAGAGCCGAAGATTGCTACTAGCGGCGTCTTAAGTGCCGCGGCGATATGCATAGGGCCGCTGTCATTGGTGATGAAGACGTTACATGCCGCGACGAGGGATATAAACGATCGTAATGATGTCTTCCCCGCCATAGAATACACTCTTTCTGTGAAATTCGAACATATCCCCTCGATAAGCGATGTCCCGCTAGCATCGCCGAAATATAGTACGTGAACGTTAATGTCTTCGAGGAGGCGCTGTGTTAGGCCGGCAAAACGCTCGGGAAGCCAACACTTCGCCGTACCAAAAGCTGCGCTTGCGTTGATACCGATGATGGTAGCATCGGTAGGGACACCAAGATCTTCTAGGGTTATATTTGCATGGCGACGCTCTTCATCGCTGACATAGCATTGCGTGGTGCTTTTAGAAATCTTTGTTCCTAAGGGCGTTAGGATGTTTTTGTATGTATCGACAAGGTGCTGGCATTCTCTTTCTTTGGGGAAAGGTATCGCCGTAGTAAGCAGGAACCCCCTAAGATTTCCGGTATACCCTATCCTCTGCTTCACCTTACCACGCAAAAACCACCATGCTGACGAGAAGGAGTTCGTCGTAAGGACACCTAGGTCATAATTTCCATCGCGGATTTTCTCTATTATCGCCGTTTTCTCGCTATTTGTCTTGGGGCGTTGATATGCGAAGATCTCATCGATGAAGGGGTTACCTTCGAGTATTGCAGCGCCATTGCTCTGGCACATAGCGACGATATTGGCCTCGGGGAACCTCTCTCGCAGATCCTCTAGCACCGGCGTTGCCATGATGATGTCGCCAAGCCAGTTCGGCATGCGAACGACGATATTCTTTATGTTGCTATAACCCATGATTGTGACCTATCTTTCCTTTAGCGCCATAGAGTTAGGTGAGATGGCTCATTTTTTCATTGAACAATGATCATTAAACAATGATCAATGAATATGCCCTTACTATTTCTTATTATTTTTATTTGCCCATTTGCTATTATTTAGCTTCACCATACTTTTTATAGCGGATAGGTAGTTTCTATCCGCTAAACGCCATAACTATCCGCTATATAAACCCTATGGCAAAGGATAAGTCGCAATCATGGGTAATAATTATCTTTCACTTTTTAAACCTCATCGACTATAAGAGTACTATTGATTTTATATACAAGTCAAGTATTGGCATGGAGTCTACCATTGAATTCAACATTATCAAAGAATAAAGATTATAAAAAGATCCTACAAGATCTTCTTATTGAAGAGCACGATGACAACGATGGCATAGCGTCTGTCGACCTCGGAGACCCCGAGCTCGAAGAGAAGTTTTCTGTCCTCAAAGAAAAGCTTCGCGATCTTCATCGTCGTGATCCCCATAACAACCTCACCACTGACAAGGCTAAGCTTAAGAAACTGCTTACCTCTCTCCGTGACCGACACTTCGAAGAGAAGGCGCGTAGCACTTCCGTCCGTCGTGAAGCTCCTAGGGTATCGCATGATGATGCTATCATCTCTGCTCTTAAAGACAAAATCCATAGCCTAGAAATCTTCGCGAAAGAAAGTTCCACAGAGAACGACGAGCTCACAGCGTTATGTCAGAAAGCTCACGCCACAATACGTAAGCTTAAAGCCGGGCGTATCGACGACGCCAAGAAAGACACGGCAATACATATCCTCGAGAAAGACCTCGAAAAGGCTCGCATCTCCCTAGCGATAAAAGAAACAGACCTGCAGGAGAAAAAAGATAAGTTCCAGGCCTTACAGCATGCTTCTAAATCCCTAGTAGAGAAATACTCTTCTCTAGAGAAAAAACATTCTACGCTACAAGAAGAACACAACAATTTCTACGGAGTAGTAGAAAAAACACAGGCATTGCTAAAAAAAAGTAAGACCTCCGAACGGAAAAATTCCGACGTCATACTCCACCTCGAAGAAAAAAATTCCTCCCTAAAAGAGCAGCTTTCTGCCTTCGAAGAGAACCTCCATGCCGCCAAGCATATCATCAAAAAGCTACGACATGAAGACGAAGTCATCAAAGAGAAGCTCACCAATACCTCCATCGAAAACGAAGCGCTACGAGGAAAAACTTCTCGTCTCAACGAAATCCTCGCCGAAGAGGCTTCCGATGAAGGGAAACTCGCCACCTCACAAAAAGCCCTAGAAAGCGCACGCCGTAAGATCTCTTCCCTAGAAACGTCTTTAACGAAGCTCGCCGCAAAGAAAGAAGAACACCAGAAGAAGACGTCTTTACTCTTCGACGCCTCGCGCTACGACAAGGATTTCACCATAGGAGTCGACGACCTTGAGAAGCGCTATAGAGAGTCAGAGATGCGTCGCCATGAGCTCGAAGTCCTCCTCGGCGAAGAACAAAAAGCACGCCTTGCCCTCGAAGAAGAGAAGCTTTTCGTCCTAAACGAAGCGTCTTCAGCACAAGACGACTACGAAGGCCTCCAAGGCTCGCTTTCTGGTCTAAAAGACCGGTCCGCTACCCTAGAAGAGGCTCTGACGACGACGAAAGAAAAGCTCTTCAGCGCAGAAAAGCATATCGCCTCCCTAGAGAAAAACATCGAGACTGTCACCACAGAGAAAAACCTCATCGCCCAGACTTTCGGCGACGCAAAACCTACGATGACAACAGAGAGCTTCTCTGTCGAAGACAAAAATAAGGCCGAAGAAAGCCTTCTCGAGAAAAGCCTTCGCCTCGAAGAGCTTTCCTGCGACCTTAATACCATAAAAGCAGCGCTATCGCGCGGGCAGGAGAAAGCCTTCGACATCGAGAAGCGCTACGACGCCATCGTCGAAGAGAAAGCCTCCCTAGAAGAACGCTATTATGAGCTACGCACCGAAAATAAAACCCTCACGGCAACAATAGCAACGCTAGAAGATCGTATAAAAGAGTCTTCCGGCGACAACGACAGCTCTAGGCAGCATACGGAACAGCTGGAGCAAGCTCTAAAAGCCGCCGACAATGCCGTCGCAGAGAACAAACATCAGCTGTCGAACCTCCACGACCGATACGACGCGATTTCAAACGAAAACGAGCGTCTCAACGCAAAAGTCTCCGCAGCAGCAGAAGAACGAAGGTCCCTAGAAAAAGATATCGAAGACCTCCACGAAACAGTCGGACAGCTAGACATAATAAAACAAGAGCTGCGCGACAAAGAAAGAGAGATGTCAGTACAAAAAGACTCTCACAATGCCGTAGTGACAAGGTTCTCGGAAGAGATCACCATATATCAAAAAGCCCTAGAAAATAGCAGCGTCATCGCAGAAGAAAAATCCTCCCTCGAAGGAAAACACACCGAGCTCTCAGAGAAATTCCTTGCAGCGACGATGAGCCTACAAGAAGCCCTCGACGAGAAAACATCATTAGAAGGAAAAATCCACGAAACAGAAAACGTCGTGAAAACTAAAGACGAAGAGCTACAGAAGAAAGCCACTGACATCGAAGAGATTCTCGATGACCAAGAAAAGCTAGAAAACACCATCGGCGTCCTACAGAAGAAAGTCTACGACAAAGACCTGTATATCAAGCAAGCGCAACACCACATGGCCAAGAAAGTCAAAGAGAATACCATGCTCCAAGACTACGTTGAGAAGCAGAAAGTTTATTCTATGCAGCTTCAAAACCGCGCCACAGAATATACCACGACGCTAACACAGCAGCAAGACAAGATAAAAATCCTTACCGCCAATGAAGAAAGAATGCATGCCTTCGTAAAAGAAAGCGTCAAAACTGCCGAAGAAAAAGTCAAACATCACGAAGAACAATACTCCTCCCTCAACGAGAAATACGAGCGCAACACACGACGGATGAAAGAACTAGAACAGGTACAAGGCGAATACCAGCAGCTTAAAGGCGTTTTCTCCAACATAAAAAATGCCCTGGGAGTCCCTCAGCAGCAGCTACAGCAGCAACAGCAGCCGCAACAACAAAACTTCCAGAATGCCTTCGACGGCGGCATCGCCACCGACACCATAGAGACATCGCCGCCACGAGTGCAGCAGGAAATCTTCGGCGAAGATACACAGCAAGATGGAAAACATAAAGAAAACCTGTTTTAAAACCCGTGATTGCGACCTATCCTTTACCATAGAATTTTTGCAGTGGTACAGATACGAAGATGAAAGACGAGCGAATGTTAAAACATTCGCGAGGATAGAAGCAAAGTAGATGCGCTGCTGCAAAAAGAGATATGGTGAAGCAAGATAAAGGCAAACGAGCAAATAAAAATAATAAGAAGTAGCGATGGCTTAAGATATTTATCTTTACGTAGTTAAAATTTCTTGTCAGGGCTTTAAAAACAGATCTATTTCCTATAGCATCCATAGTGTCAGGCAATCTGGCTCATTTTACTCCTCGCGAATAGTTACAACTATCCGCTTGTCGTGCACTGAGCCATCTTACCTAACTCTATGGCGCTAAAGAAAAGATAGATCGCAACCACGGGTTTAACCGTGATTATCATCGGAATAGATCCAGGAACAGTAGTAACAGGATATGGCATCATCGATGCCACAAACCCTCGCTCGCATAACGTCATCGACTACGGATGTATACGCCCACCAAGAAAAGATAAACTTTCACAACGATACCGAATAATCTTCGACGCAATATGCGTCCTCCTAGATAAACACAACCCCACCGCCCTCGTCGTCGAAACGCAATACGTCGGTAAAAACCCGCAAAGCGCAATAAAACTCGGGATGGCACGAGGCATGGCAATACTAGCAGCGACACTGCGAGGCATCCCCGTATTCGAATATACACCCTCTAAAGTAAAACTCGCCGCAGTAGGACAAGGCAACGCAAAAAAACATCAAGTGCAAAACATGATTAAAGTCCTTCTAAAACTAGCAAAAGAACCGCCAGAAGATGCCGCCGACGCCCTGGCACTGGCAATATGCCATAGCAACGCCGCACATAATAACTGGCATGAAAAATATGAAATGTAAAACTTCAGAGGCTAAATAAATGATAGATTTCGTAAAAGGTGAGCTCTTCGAGCTATACCCCACACACGCAATAATAGACGTCAACGGTATAGGATATAAAATATTCATAAGCGCCAGCGACTACGGAAAAATGCCCGCAACAGAAGCTGATATTACCCTGCATACCTCCTTCATAATACGCGAGAACTTCCAAGCACTATACGGCTTCCTGACGACACAAGAGCGCGATATCTTTAACCTCCTCCTAACAGTATCAGGGATAGGACCAAAGATGGCTCTCGCCCTAATAAGCAGCCTCGACGCCGAAGCACTACACACCGCAATAAATACCAACGACACTGCCCTCATAGCAAAAACCCCAGGCATAGGGAAAAAGACCGCAGAACGCCTCGTAATAGACATCCGTGACAAATTCTCCTCCATCAACAACATCTGCACACGCTTCTCCACAACAAAAGCCACCCCACAATCAAAAGATATCGAAGACGCCATAAGCGCCCTCACAAACCTCGGCTATAACAAAAAATCCGTAGAAAAAGCCATAAACAAAACCCTCTCAGGAACCACCAACGACACCCTCCCACTACTAGAACTCATCACAACCTCACTAAAACACATCTAACTAATGGCGGTGCTCCGCGCCCCGCCACCCGCGGCAAGGGGTCCAGACCCCTTGCATCCCCACGACAAAGCAAAGAGCAAAGGCAGAAACTGCCTTCACTCTTTGCTTTGTCTCTGCCGTCATCACCATCGCTACGCGATGATGATGATAAATAGGTCAGCAACATACTGTTCTAGCATAATGATCTGGTAAGGCATGGATCTACCGCTATCTAGATAAAATCAGAAATCGGTGAACTAAGAAAATCCTGCACGGGTATTCCATTATTTCCTACAAGAAGAACGCAGTCGGGACGAAACGCACTTACAAATTTATCCATGCCCGATTCTTTCATTTTTTTTGTCCCCGACTTCACCTCAATTGCTGTAATCCTATCCCCTTTCTTCAAAACAAAATCCACCTCTTTATCGCCTTCTCGCCAATAGAATACCTCTATCTGTGTTCCCCTGATGGAGTTCAAAATATGAGCACCAATAGATGACTCAACAAGCCTACCCCAATATTCATGATCTGAGCGAGCCTCATCGAATGTTTTAGCCGATTGTGCTGACATCAACGCTGTATTGAACACCGAAAATTTCGGACTCGATCCACGCCGTCTAACATTTTGTTGTGCATATTTCTGTAAGCCTTCCAACAAGCCGGCACCCGACAATAAATCAAGATAATGTGCTAATGTCGTCGAATTCCCTGCATCTTGTAGTTGTCCTATCATCTTATTATACGATAAAATCTGCCCAGAATAATTACAGCCAAGCTGAAATAGTCTTCTTAATAATGCTGGCTTATTCACCTGCTTCATAAGCAAGATATCACGAGAAATCGTCGTTTCAATTAACGAATCATTGATATAATGACTCCATCGCGACTGATCTTTGACATCTACAAGAGGTGCCGCACCAGGATATCCTCCAAAATAAATATACTGCTCCAACGACCAACCGAAATGTTTCTGCATCTCTGCATAAGACCAATGAGTAACAGGAATAACCTCAAAACGCCCCGCCAGGCTCTCTGTAAGTCCTTTTTGCACTAACCATGGCGATGAACCAAGAATGATAACATGTAAATTAACCCCATTACGACTATCTTGATCCCACAAAGACTTTATCATGTCAGACCAATGAGGAATTTTCTGCACTTCGTCAATGATTAATACAGCCCCTTTTTCTTTTTTCACCTTTGTTCTCGCAACTTCCCACTGCTGTTCTAGCCAAACTAAATCTTGTAAAGTCACAAGATCAGCAGAAATATAATGAATCGGCCTACGTAAAGTTTTTGAAACCTGCAAGGCTAAAGTGGTTTTCCCCACCTGCCTAGGGCCCAAAAGCACCTGAATAAATCGACGAGGCTCTCTCACCCTATTAATAAGATGCTTGTATATAGATCTTTTCTTCATGGCGCCCTCCAAAAAGCACTCTTTTCAATATATTTATAATATTAACACAGCGCCTCGGAGAAGTCAACCATTTTACTCAATGTATTGAGTAAAATTACTCAATGTATTGAGTAAAATATTTATTTGCCTCTACTAATGCGTAGAAAAACCTCATCGCCATCGTTTCGATGGTGATGACGGCAAAGGCAAAGCAAAGGCGCTATGGCGTTTCGCCATCGCTCCTTTGCTTTGCCGCGGGGATACAAGGGGTCTAGACCCCTTGTCGCGGATTGTCAAGGGCGCGGAGCCCTTGACACTTGACAGATGGGGCATGTTGTGGTGTTGTGGTTGCGGGCGGTGCAGTATTGGCGTGCGTAGTAGATGATTTGCAAGTGGATCTTTGACCAGCTTTTTTTGGGGAAGATGGCTTTTAGGTCTTTTTCTGTTTGGGCGATGCTTTTCCCTGAGGTTAATTCCCATCTTTTTGCGCAGCGATGTATGTGTGTGTCTACGGGGAATGCGTCGTGACCGAATGCTTGTGCCATCACTACTGAGGCGGTCTTATGTCCTACGCCTGGGAGGGCTTCTAGGTCTTTGAAGTTGTCGGGTACGATGCCGTTGTGTTTTTCTATAAGGATCTTTGATAGGGCGTGTATTGCGCGGGCTTTTGTTGGTGCTAGTCCGCATGTGTGTATTATTTTCTGTATTGTGGCGATGCCGAGGCGTGCCATGTCTTGTGGGTTATTGGCGAGGGCGAATAGTTCTGGTGTTATGCTGTTTACACGTTTGTCTGTGCACTGTGCTGAGAGGAGTACGGCTATCAGTAGTGTGTATGGGGTGGTATGGTGCAGTGGTATTTCTGGATGTGGATATAGTTCGTCGAGGATTTGCGTGATCTTTCGTGCTTTTGAGTTCATTTGGTTATTTCCCTACGCAGAACTTCGAGAATATTGTTGTGAGGATATCTTCGGTGATGTTTGTGCCGATTATCGACCCTAGTGCGTTAAGGCATTCTCGCATATCGCTAGCGAGAAATTCTGGAGACACGTCGGTAGTTAGACCTTCGCGAACGCGTGATGCTGCCTCTAGAGCATGTGCTAGGGCTTCTTTATGTCTGGTACTTGTCACGAGGACTTCTTCTTTCGATGGAGGGCCTTTATCCCATACGATTTTGTCGATAGCATTTTTAAGATCGTCGAAGCCTTTGTTTTGCAGTGCCGAGACTTCTACTGTAGCGGCGATGTTGATGCTTTCGAGGGCTTCGTGGGGCATATCTTTTTTATTCCAGACGCATATCGTTCTATTGTGCGGGAGTTCTGCTAGCATCTTCGCTTCGAAGGCTTCTATCCCTTTTGTCACATCTAGGACGAAGAGTATAAGGTCAGCTTCTTGTATTGCTTCATGGGTTTTACGTATCCCTTCGCGTTCTATTAGTTCTGCGTCATCACGTATCCCTGCGGTATCGAGAAGTCGGAAGTGCAGGTCGTTAAGTTTTATGTTGTCTTCTAAGACGTCGCGCGTCGTTCCTGGGATATGCGTCACTATAGCGCGGTCTTTTCCTAGGAGCACGTTCATTATCGAAGATTTACCGACGTTAGGAGCTCCTACTAGACACATCGTTATGCCGTCGTGGGCGACTTTACCGTCATGGAAGGTGTCTAGGAGTCTTTTTATTGAGTCTTCGGCGTCGCTGAGCTTCTCGCAAAGCTCTTCTCGTGGGGCGAATTCTAGGTCTTCTTCAGGGAAGTCCACCCATGCTTCTAGTATCGCTGCGATATCGGTGAGGTCATGTTGGAAGCCTTGTATTTTTTTCGAGAGAGCTCCTTGCAGCTGACTTCCTGCGGCGTTTAGTGCGTAGGAGCTTTGTGCGGCGATGAGCTCTTGCACCGCTTCTGCTTGTGCGAGGTCGAGCTTTCCGCTCATGAATGCTCTAAAGGTAAACTCTCCGGGCTGTGCCATCCGCGCGCCGCCGGTGATGAAGGTCTCGAGGACTGCGCGTGCTATCAGGCTGCCGCCGTGGCAGTGGACTTCTACGGTATCTTCGCCGGTGTATGATTTTTCTCCGAGCATAACGAGAAGAAGGGCATCGTCGATGACTTCGCCGTCGGCGCCAAGGACTTTGCCATAGTGTGCTGTGTGGGTGGTGTAGCTTTTTACTTTCCCAGAAAAAAACCTGTCTGCAAGGTCGAGGGCGTTAGGCCCTGATATCCTTATGATAGCGACGCCGCCAGATCCTGGTGGTGTAGCGATGGCGGCGATAGTATCGCCTTCTTTAGGTGTTTGATGAACAAAGTCCATTATGGTATAGTTGTTTTTTATAAAAATATTCTTTGATGATATATGATAACCCCTTAAATTTCAAGAGTCTTATGAAAGAAGTAAATTATCTCGACAGGAAGAGCGGCGCAAAGAAAACAGAAAAAGTCCTGGGGGCTATGTGGATAACGATACCTTATGGTAGCGGCCTCCTCAATAAGATCTTCGGCGCTATTGCCCTCTTCATCTCGAAGACGCCGATATTCTCTGCACTATATGGATGGCTGCAGCGAAGGCATCGCACTACGAAGAAGATACGCCCTTTTGTTGAGGGCTTCGACATCGATGTTAAGGAGTTCGCCGATGATATTGACAGTTTTGTGTCTTTCGACGACTTTTTCAGCAGGAAGCTAACAAAAGAAGCGCGCCCTATTACCGTCGGCGATGACGTCGCTATGCTCCCTGCCGATGCGCGGTATACCGTATACCAGCATCTTGATGTCGCCGAAGAATTCTTCGTCAAAGGCCATTCTCTCGACCTTTCTAAGCTTCTAAAAAACGAAGAGCTTGCCAAAGACTATGCTGCCGGAAGTATGGTTATCGCAAGGCTGTGTCCTGCTGATTATCATAGGTTTCATTTCCCTTGCGACTGCATCCCCGGCCCTTCGCACCTCATCAACGGGTGGTTGTATTCTGTTAACCCAGTGGCCTTTAAGAAGAACGCCGATATCTTCATGGAAAATAAGCGTACTGTTTGCGCTTTGAATACCGAAACTTTTGATACTGTACTTTACCTCGAGGTCGGCGCCACTAATGTCGGATCGATAACACAGACATACGAATGTAACGTGTCTGCAAAAAAAGGCGACGAGAAAGGGTTCTTCTCCTTCGGCGCCTCTACTATAATACTTCTCTTCAAACCCGATACTATTGTCTTCGATGAAGACCTTGTCAAATCCTCGGAGCAGGGACTCGAAGTTCGTGGTCTTATGGGACAAAGGCTAGGAAAGCATAAATAAGCATAAAATATTCACTTTAACCTGGCGAATAAATGGTGAAAGATGGTATTTATTATTTAAATGCGGATAATACCAATTTAAGGTGCTATTACGTTGGTTTATTTTATAGTAGTTTTCTTCGCCATTGTTTCGGGGCTTTTTTCGCTCCGCTTTTGGCTGCTTTACCGTCATAGAGCAAGCCATGCGATCAGTGATGCCCTAGAAAACGCAGAACGTCTTGTTGCTCTACGCGACTGGGACGCTGCCGACGCCGTTCTTTCCCCTCTTGTCGCCGTAGAAAAAGGAGGGTTTAAAACCTCTCTTTTTTATTCGCAAGTTCTTCGTGGCACAAAACAGTGGGAAAAAGCCCTTTCTTTCCTCGATAAAGCTCTTATTAATCACCCTTCACATCCTTCACTTCTCCAAGAGCGCGCCCGTGTTCTTATGGAGTCTGGAAACTATGACGAAGCCTTAAAAGCTCTAAATTCCCGTGCTCCTCTTCTTCGTAATGAAGATGATTTCTTTGACCTCGCTTCGGCGCTTTTCCATAACGACAAGCCCTTCGAGGCGTGGGACGTCCTCAAGAACATCACTGAAACATCCCGAAACGGCAGGCTTCTTGCCCTTGCCGGCGACTGTCATTTTTCGTGGCGGGGTTACGACAAAGCTCTCGTCTTATATCTTCGCTCTCAAGAGTGTGGCTGGAGCAATCATCATGTTTTATATCGCATAGGTTTCTGTCACAAGAGCCTTAGGCATTGGGACGATGCCGAGCGCTGTTTTTCTGAGATAGTACGTCTCGACGACTCCGCCACCGATGCTGTTTTAGGCCTTGGTGAATGTTTCGAGGCGAAAGGCTTCTTTAACAAAGCTCTAATCTTATATCGCAGTGTCGAGGCGTGGAACCTCGGCGACGCAAATATCCTCCACCAGGCGGGGATATGTTCTGTCATGACGCAACAATACGACCATGGGAGGCTGTATCTACAGGCGGCCTTGAAGAAGGGCGTGCGCTCTCCACAGCTTCTTGCTTTCCTGGGGTATTGCCTTGAGCAGCATCGTCTATGGGAAGACGCCGAGGGAGTATATCTCAAGCTCGCCGACGCTTTCCCCCGCCATGTTTCCGGATATCTTTCTCTGGCGTGGCTTTATGGTGTAGGGTTAAGCTCCTCGCTTTCCGATGACGACGGCCTTGCTATGGCACACCAAGCTGTGATGTTAAACTCCAGTCCCCTATCTTGGGAGATCCTTAGTGCCTGTGAAGCTCGTGCAGGAAATTTCACCAAAGCCCACCATATACAAGAGTGTCTATCTTCTTATGCCCAAGACAAAGACACACGCCGCCGTCGCCAGCAAGCTATGCGCATCCTACGTAAGAAGCTCCCTCTCACCGAAGACCATATCAGCAAGGTTCTTGTCGCATAATAAGTTCAGAGTTCGGAGTTCGGAGCATTAAATACTTATAACTGACCTTACGCGATAGCCATTATTAAGAAGGAATTTCGGAATAGGATTTTTCACCACAGAGTCACAGAGAACACAGAGAGGAAAAAGAACATGGCTGGGGGATTCTCCCCCAGACCCCCTTTTTCATTGAACATTGAATAAACCCGGGCACGGCAGTGCCCCCTCTCGCCGTTGTCGTAAGAGTAAGATTATATCTTTACGTTTGCTATAGGAAAAACAAAGAAAGGAAGCACAATCAACGACAATGGCGACAGCTGTGCGTCCGCTGCGCGCGCTCTGCGCGGTGGGCGCTCTCTGTGTGCTCTGTGGTGAAAAAATCGGTAGCGCGTAACATCAATTATAAATTGATAAATGAATATGCGCTTCGTTGTGGTGAAAAATTCTGGATATCACGTAAAATCAGTTAATAAATATTGTTCAGGTTCAGTATGACTTTACTTTTTGATATTGTTGCTATTTTCATCGCCCTTATTTTTTTTGTTGGCGTTGGTGTCGTGCTATACGTATTTCGTTGTCGCCGTGAAAACCATCATATCGCATATTCTAGTCTCGACGTTCTTACCAACATTCCAAGCAGTGTTAAAGAACGGCTTATATTCATCCCTAGGCTTTGTTATTTTGTCGCCTTGGCGTTTTTTGTCATTGCCTTCATCGATCCACATCTTGTCGGTAATGGTTCTAATGATATTGTCGACGGCTTCGACGACGAGCGTTATGATATAGAGCCGCTTCCCACCGAAGGCATTGCTTTATATCTTGTCCTTGACTGCTCGAGTTCCATGCTAGAAAAGCTTTCTAGCTCCAATGGCAACATCTCTCGTATCGCTGCGCTAAAAGACACTACAAAGAAGTTTATCGCCGGAGACAGGGCTTCTGGCCTTCCTGGCCATGGCAATGATATGATAGGGATAATACGCTTCGCACGCGTTGCTACCGTCGTAGCACCTCTTACTCTCGACCATGGTGCCATCCTTGATAATCTCGATGATCTTGATGTCGTACAATACCGCGACGAAGACGGCACTGCCATAGGCTATGCTATCTTCAAGACGGCGAACCTTATTGCTGCTACCAAGCATTTCTCTCGAGACCTTATCGGTGACGACTCCCCTTCTTACGACATAAAAAACACCGTCATCGTCGTCGTCACTGACGGCATTCAGCATCCCAGCCCTCTCGATGCTGGGCATCCTCTTCGTGAGATGTCTTTATCTGCTGCTGCGCAGTATGCTGGTGACAATGACATAAAGACCTATATCATCGACATAGAGCCAATAATCCGCCATCCTCGTTATTCTTTACAGCGCAAAGCGTTGCATGATGCCGCTGAAGCTACTGGCGGCAAGCTTTTCATCGCCGATAACATTGAGAGCCTCCAGAATATATATTCTGAGATCGACGCCCTTGAAACGTCAGAGCTTCCCGGCGGAGAAGATACCGTCATCGCCATCCATGAAGACGTCGTCGTTAAAGACGAGGCCCCACGCCGCCACAAATCATATTATCATGGTCTTATTGGCGCTGGTCTTGTGATGTTATTGTTCGCTGTGTTTTCGGAGGCTTTATTCTTCAGGAGGACACTATGATGTTTTTCGATGCTATCGTCTACGGCGTCCCTAAAGGATCGTATTTTATGCTGCTTTTGGCTCCCATCGCTGCTGTTATCGTATATGAATATTATTGCAGAGAGCGAGATCTAAAAGCTTTTGCCGACAAGGATTCTCTAAAAAAGATCGCGGTCCTTCCTGAGCGAAGGCTTCGACTGTTTCGTGCTATAGCGCTGTGTGTCGTATGGGTTTCTGCTGTGCTGGCTTTTATGGACCCTCGTGGAAATATCCAATATCTCAACGCCGATGATGACGATGTCAATATTATTGCAGAGGCCTCCTTCGAGGATGTTGACGATGATGTAAGCGTTACCATATCGCGTCGTCGCAAAGCCCACGATGTTATCTTCTTATTAGATGCGTCGGCGTCTATGTCTGTTGCTGATATGAGAACAGGAACATCGCGTCTTGACTATGCAAAAGATATCATCGACGAATGCTGCACGATGTTACGTGGGCAGTCAGTATCGCTTTATGCTTTCACCTCGGAAGTCACCACGTTAGTGCCTCCTACGGTGGACACGCTTTTCTTCAGGCTTATGCTCAAAAAGGCTTCTATCAACGAAGGCGACGTCGCCGGCACTGACATCTTGGAAGCTCTCGACACCGTAAAAGAAAAGCACCTACAGCGTGGTGTCGATAAGGCGCGCACTCTAATTATCGTCACCGATGGTGGCGACACTCGTCTAGAAGGTTTATCCGGCAGCGCCAGAAAAACTGAGATGCTGGCAATAACGCAGTGTCTCCGTGGTGCCGAGGATTTGAATCTTAGAACTTTCTGCATAGGCGTCGGAAGCCATAGCGGTGATATCATCCCTGACATCACTCTCGACGGCAACACTGTACGCTCCTCTCTCGACGAAGGTCTTCTTCGTGCTCTCAGCGATGAAGGCCGTGGTCGCTACTATTTCGCCAATGATGCTTCACCGCTTATCATCGCAGAAGACATTATTGGTACAATAGAAAACGATAGCCCTTACATCGAAGAAGAGTCTTCCTATGCCGTCACCAATGCTGTCATGCGGTCTGTAGAAAAGAATGCTGAAATATACTATGACCTATATTACCAGACACCTCTAGCTTTTGCTATAGTGGCATTGACATACTATCTCTTTGCAACAGCGATACACAGAAAAAGGAGGGTGTTATGAAAAACAAAGTTTTTGTCATAATATTTTTCTTTGCCTTTTCTTCCGCGTTATACTCCCATGGCAGCGACGACATCATCAAAGAGGCTGAGGCGTTGTATCATGTAGGGCAGCCGTTTCGTGCTATAGAAGAGTATAATCGTGCTCTCGACAATAATTTATCTCCTATAGAGCGCAGCGTCGTTATCACCAACATCGCAGAGATCTTCGTCGCCGAAAAACATTGGGAAGATGCCCTTTCATATTGCTCGCGCGCGCTAGACATCGTCGATATCCCTCCGCATGTTTCAGCATATACTCTATACACCAAAGCTTCTGCTCTTCTAGGGTATGCACAAAGCCTCTCCGACGAAGACATCTCTCGAGCTATAGCGCTTGCCACAGAAGGCGTTGCCACAATAGCAGAGGCACAAAAGAAATACATTATCGCCGCCGAGCTCTACGGCGAAGACTCTGCAGTGTCTCCTAAAAATTTCGAAGACACGAAAAATCTCCTACAAAATCTATTATCGAAATTATCGCAGCAGAATTATGAACAATGGCTGTCGTCTTTGTCTTTCGAAGAGGGCTGCAACACCATAGCAGAACATCTCGAGAGTCTAATAAAAGAAACTATAACGCTTGACAACGCCGACGCCAACAAAACCACAAAAAAACACCATCTCGAAGGCCTTGGTAAAGAAACATTGCCGTGGAGAAAAGTTTGGGATGCTCTTGATGATAAAATACCCGCCGATGAAGAGGCTTCTTTTCGTGAAGCTCAACATCATTACTCTTCGGCGCTAGACCTTTTTGATATCGACACTATAGGAGAAAGCACCGAAGAGCTTATTGCCGCTTACGACCTTCTTAAGAAACAGCAAGAAAATAACAGCGATGCTGACAATAGTGATGAAAATCAGGATAATGATAATGGCAATGATAATCTCGACGATCTCGTTGATAATGATGGTGGCGATGAACAAGACGCTGAAAACATAAGCCCTGCTGAAGAAAACAGTTTCAACGACGTCATGTTTCTTTTGAAGCAAATGGACCAAGAAGACACTATCCATGAAACCAATAAAAAGCCGATAAAACAAGGACAGCACCCATGGTAATGCTACGAAGACCTCTGGCATTTCTTTTGCCGTTGTATATATTTTTCTTTTTTTCCGTATATGCCGACGTCACTGTTACAGTACGTATTAATGACGAATCCTCTACGGTAGACAGGCCTATCGAAGGGATGATAAATATCTCTCACGACGGCGAAGAAGAAATTGATATCGGCACCTTCTTCCTCGAAGGCAAGCCTCTTACTGTCGAATTCCTCAATGACTCGTATCAATCTTCTGTCTCTATCATCAATGGCAAGCGCAGCGAGTCGAATACAACGAATTCAAGATACCGTTTTTTCATTCCGCCGCAGGATATCGGCGCTCATACTCTTATGCCGATATCTGTCGTCATCGGCGGTGAAAAACACCGATCTTCGGCGATAAGTTATGTCATTGCCGACGTTGCCAGCGACGAATCTTTCCGCTTACAAGCATCGCTCGAAGGCCCTGAGCGTCTATATCCTGGACAGAGCGCTACTTTCGTCTATAGGATCTTCTCTAAAGACCCCGTAGAGATCACTTATGAGTACCTTCCCTTTCTCGACGCCGAAGGCTTCCGCAATACAGGGGCTCATCGCATCAGGGCATACTCCAACGGAGGATACAACGTCAAAGAGATCCTCCAAGACGTCGAAGCAACAAAACCCGGAGAGCATGCCTTCGAACCTTCTGTTATAGAAGGAAAGTCATACCGGCAGGATTTCTTTGGCAGGAAGACATACCTCGGCGCCCCTCTTCGTGCCGCTACGCCGGCCATGACGATAACGGTGGCAGACTTCCCAGAAAAAGGGCGCCCGCCGTCATTCTCTGGTGCTATCGGCGAATATACAGCGACGATAACGATGGTTACTCCCGAGGAAGTTCACGTCGGCGACAAGATCGTCGTTGAGGTGTCGTTCGTCGGTGACGGCCCTCTTTCGACGGTACAGTTTCCTGAAATACGGCAGCTTCCGGAATTCCAGAGAGCTTTCCGTATCAGCGACCTCCCTCCTGACATAAAAACCGAAGGCAACAAAAAAACCTTCAAGATAGAGCTACGTCCTTTATCTTCCGACGTTTCCTTTATCCCTTCTATTGAAATTTCGTCGTTCTCTCCGACAAAAGAACGTTATATCACACAAACTCTCGGGCTTCTTCCTATAACGGTGCTTCCTATATCTATATCTTCCGACATCGCTACAGCGATCATCGACGATGATGACGACATCTACACTCCAGGACTTATCGTCCTTGCCGGCAATGAAATTCTTTCTGACAAACAGCTATCGTCATCGCCATTCGAAAATAATAGCATCCTATGGCTTGCTCCTTTTGCTTTTATCGTGATAATTTTTCAGGCTGTTATGCGGAATATTATGAAGAAGAAAAAAAGTCAAGGCATCGGCAGTACAGAGCTTTTTTATCATGCCCTCGCCGTAAAAAACGAGGAGCAGAAGTTCTTCGCTGCTCTGGAGAAAGCTTTTATTCTACGCCTCCAAGAACAAGGACATCATATCGATGGCGGAACATTTTCCCATCTTCCTCGCGAAGGGCGCTGTGGTGCAGTGCGTCTTTTCTTCGAGGGGATCGACGAGCGTCGTTTCCTAAAAAAAGAAGGTGTTGATATCAACGACGTAATAAAACAGGCACGCCATATATTCTTTGAGGACTCCATATGAAAAAAATCTTTTTGCTAATAATATCTGCGATGCTAATACATTCTTTCGTCGATGCTTCTGACGACATCCTTGCTACAGCATACGAAAGCTATACTGCCGGCGAGCGCGCCGAAACCTTTGCTGACCGTTCTGCTGCTTTCAACGAAGCTCTTCTTCTATACTCCGAAGCAGAAAAAAAATATCCGTCATATGGAAAGCTATATTACAACATTGGCAACTGCTATTTTCATCTTGGCGAATACCCACACGCTATCGTCTATTATAACAAAGCCTTAAAACTTCTTCCTCGCGAGAAAAAGATACGGCATCATCTTGCTTTATCGCTGAAAAAAGCTGGCGTCGCCCCCGAAAATCCGCGATATATTACTACTACGCTATTATTCTTCCATAAAGTCTTTTCTTTCAAAGAAAGGTCTGTGCTTTTCACAATCTTCACCGTTGCCGCTACGGCATTGTGGTCTTTATTCTTATGGCAGCGACGGCGACGAATAAAACTTATAGCTCTATGGTTTACGGCTCTAGCCGCCATATTATTCTTAAGCGCAATGACAAGCATCACCACTGCACACTCACGAGGTATCGTTATAGATCCTACAGTGCTGCGCTGTGACGCCGGAGACCACTACAAAAGCGTCACTGCTAAGCCTCTCCTTGCCGGCATCACCGTCAAGATCCTCGACGCCACTGACAAAGCTCCGTGGATAAAAATTGCGACGCCTTCGGGCGATATAGGGTATATATCTATAGAGTTAGTAGAAATAATGTAGCTTTAATATCATCGTTTACGCTACATATGATGGTAACACAAAACACATTCTCCATAGTATGAACGAAAAAGCATATAATAACGAATCTAATGTCAAAAGCCTTGAGGATCCACGGAATACTCATGGTGCTTCTTTTCGTTCTATCATAGATCATTACGATGATGTCTCCTTTAAAATATCAAGCCTAGAAAAAAAAATCTGCGAAGTAAAAACTATTATGAACGAAAAATTGAATAGGCTGCGATAAAAAGCATACGATAAAAAGTAAAACAATCTGTGAGGTTATGTTCTATGGAAATGGAACGTCGGGCGCTATACAATCTATTACTAATGAATTACTTTCGCGACGATACTCTCGACGTCGAAAAGTGGCAGGTCGAAGACTATAGAGCTCTCGACACCGAAGAGATATTATTACGTCTCGACAATCTTGATATCGCCCTAGAGATTGATAATTTCCTTGTACTCTCAAATAAATATGACACCCCCGAAGACCTCGCTGATATTTTTATCGACACCACGGAAGAGATCGTCATACAAGATCAGATATATCTTCTTGTCTTCGAGTTATGGCGTCGTTTCATCCCCGAGAAGCTTTCGTTTTCTGTCTTCTGCGACGAGCTTGACCACAGCATCAACAGCTACGACCGCGGAGATGTAGAAAACACCGAACATCTCGAAGACCTCATCGCGAACCTACAGATCATCCTTGACGAGAACATCGACGAAGGTGGGAAACCTTCCGAGATCTTCACCGCTCTCACCGCCAACTGCGCCAATGACATCGAAAGCTTTCTTTACGACTTCATCTCCGAAGAGCTTGACAATAACAACACCTCTTATGCTTCTGAGCTTGTCGAGGGCTTCACAGAATACATCTCTGACGCAAAATGGTTCACCTTCCTTCAGGCGCGCCTTGTTGCTCGCTATGATTTCGATGAATCCGCCGAGATAATAAGCTCTCTCTTCGCTAAAACATCGAAGACGTCTTTAAACTTAGAATTCTGCTTCGACGTCTTGTCTTTCCTCGTCCAGGACGGCACCCACAAGCTCTTTGTCCCTATAGCAAAGAAAACATTGTGCCTTCTTAACACCGAAGATGATTTCCGCGAACTCCTTGAGATCTGCATAGAATATTTCAGCTACCTAGACAGCGACGAACACGAACGAGCGATACAGACGATCCTCGACCAGCGCCTTGGTGATATCGCCGCAGCGTTCGACCAAGAAGACCCTGCAAAACATGCTCTCGTCAACCTTCTAGACTTCCCTCTTTTCTTTTCTCCCGAAGAATCAAAATCATAAAGATAGTATTTTGCTATGGCACAAAATCACGACAACAACAAAATCCTCGTCATCGACAGCGGCGGCACAACGACGCGGATGGCAATATGGGACGGCGAGGAGCTTCACGATATCTCTTCGTTCCCGACAAAAAACTACAAAGACAAAAAGCTTCGTGGGGCTTCTGTCAGCGACGTCCAGAAGGTGTGGATAGCAGACCTCGCCGAAAAGGTCGCCGGATACAGGCAACGCCATAATTTCTCGAAGATAATGTTAGCGATGGCGGGCCCCGTCACTGATGATGGCACGATAATATATTCTCACAACATCTGGGGCGACGAAGACTGTGAGCTGCCAACGTCGACGCTTTCCGAAACGTGGAAGTGTGACGTCACCGTCATCAACGATATGACTGCCGCAGCAGCACGCTACGGCAAAGACCCACGATTTTCTTCGCATCACAAAATAATGTCTATGACGATAAGTAGTGGCATCGGCGCTAAGGTCTACGACACAAAACATAAAGAAATATCCCTCGAGGCAGCAGAAAGTTTCGAAGAGATAGGACTGCTAACGTTCACCACCGAAAAAGTTTTCTTCGACGATAAACCGCTGTCGGGCGTACTGGAAAGGTACTGCTCTGGCAACGGCATCGTCAAACTCGCCGAAGCTATGGCTGAAGATGAAAAATACAGAGAACTTTTTATACTTTCCGCCCTTAACAAAAACATAACGACCAAGAAAGCAGAAACTTTTCCTCAGAAGCTGCTGCAATACGTCGACGATGAAGATGCTTTCGCTATAGCTGTCATCAAAACCTCTATACATATCCTCGCCAAGACCCTCAAAAATATCATCGTCGCCAACGACCCCGACGTCATCGTCTTAATGGGTGGTCTCGCAATCAATGGCGGAGAACGGTACCGATCGCTTTTCGTCGAAGAGATTAAAAATGTAGGGATAGACAAGCTTGTAGCCTTGGGCTACGACGACGGCTACGACGGTATCATCGGCGCAGGGGTCCTTTCGTCAAAAACATAGGAGAATTATTATGACAATATGGGCACTATCAGATCTGCACCTTGCCTTCGAAGACGCCGACAAAAAGATGGACGTCTTCGGTGGCCCCTGGGAAAACTATACCGACAAAATCCAGGAACGGTGGCGTAAGAACATCGGCAATGACGACCTCGTCCTCATCGCCGGAGACATCTCCTGGGCGATGACCCTCGATGCTGCCGCCGCCGACCTTTCGTGGGTCGGTGGACTTCCCGGCACGAAAGTCATCGTCCGCGGAAACCACGACTACTGGTGGTCTTCTATGAAGAAGATGAAAGCAGTGTTGCCGAAATCGATACATCCTATACAAAACAATGCTTTCGACTGGGGTGATGTCTCAATAACAGGAACGCGGCTGTGGGACACTACGGAGTTTTCTTTCAACGACTGTATTTCCTTCGTCGAGACTGAGGGCATAAACATCGGAACGTCTCCTTCCGACAAAGAACAGCAAGAAAAGATCTTTTCCCGTGAGCTTCACCGCCTAGAGCTTGGCCTTAAAGCTATGAACCCTGCGGCGAAGCAGCGTATCGTAATAACACACTTCCCCCCTATCGGCCCTGATCTTCAAGATTCTTCCGTTTCGCGTCTTCTCGAGAAATACAACGTCGACATATGCATCTTCGGGCACCTCCATAATGTCTCTACTGAAAAGCCCTTATTCGGCACGAAAAACGAGATACAATATATCTTCACCTCGTGCGACCACCTAGATTTCACTCCAACAAAAGTTGTATAACGCATAAGATAAGCTTTTTATTGATAATTGATCATTGATCATTGATCATTGATTTGCTACACTGAAAAAATATTTTTAGTATCATTACGGTGTAGATTATGAGGTCGATATTATTTTTGTTGGGTTTTATATGTCTTTTCTTTGTCGGATGTTCTTCTGGCGAAGATAAAGAAATGGAGAACAAAACTTTCAGGATCGCCCGCGACCCCTCGTGGGGCAACCTTCCTCTTATGGGCAAGAATGCACACCTCCGTGCTTTTTCCGACGACCTTCTCCGTGCTATCGCCAAAGAAGAAAACATCGTTTTTAAGCTATCGCAGGCTTCGACAGAGCAGCTTTTCTACGGCCTTGAGAAGGACTCGTATGATGGTGTTCTTTCACCTCGCCATCCTCGCGCCTCACAAAAAGCTCTATACCATTTTTCCGAACATTATTTTTCTTTGGGACCCGTCATCATCGTCCACGAAGACTCAGACATATCATCGCTTGACGATCTCTCCGGAAAAAAGCTCGGCATCCTCAATGGTTCTGAGAACATATATCTCCTAAAAAAGCACCCTGAAATTTTTATAGAGTCCTACGAAAATAATATCATAGCACTCGACAAGCTCGTCAACAATGAAGTCGACGCCGTAATCATGGGTATCGTCTCGGGGCGTTCTTATTGCAAGAATGCGTATGCAAAAATTCTAAAGGTCGCTTCGTCGCCATTGACCAACGACGCCCTAAGGCTTGTAACGCCAAAAGACGCCGAAGGGAAAATCCTTTCGGAACATTTCAATAGCGGACTAGAAACCGTCATAGATGATGGCACCTTAGATTTCCTTATAAACAAATGGGGCTTTCAAAACTCATGAAAAAAGAACCTATCGTGCTATATATCTTCCGCTTCGTAATAAGTTTAGGGCTTCTTGCTTTTATGGCGATGCTGTATTGGTCTTCGTCATTGCTTGAGAGCGACGTCAAGAAACTCCGCAATGACATCAGCCAGCTTAAAGATGAAATAGTTTCTACGCGTCTCGAAACCGAGGACATCAAAGAAGACGTCCTCCGTATAATTCTCAAAAATCAAAGCCTCATTAATGAAGTCTCTTACGACACCTCAGAAGGCTATGATCTCGATTATAAAAGCTCTTATGTCGACGACACCATTCCTAACATCCTCAACGAAGACGTTTTTTATTCTACTACACTACCAGAGATCCTCGGCGAAGATTTTGTTCCTAGCGGAACACGCCACAATGCTATGGTCGGCAAGCCCGACAACCTCCACCCTTTCAGCAACTTCTCAACGATTGCTGGCTTCATCAGCCTATGTTCTATCTCCGTCGCAGACCTCGAGTTCGGAAAATACGAGACCCTCTCACCCAATATGGCCTATAAAATCGAGGAACGTATAGATGCCGACACTGGCATCCCTGAATTTTGGGTACACCTACGTCATGACGTATACTGGGAGCCTCTCCAGCAAGAGCATTTCCCCGAAGACGTTGTCCTTGCCGAACATTTTCTCAAGAAACATAACGTCACTGCCTATGATTTTAAGTTCTTCTTCGACGCCATGATGAACCCACACCTTACTATAGGTGGCGCTTCTGCTAAAAGAACCTTCTTCCAAGACCTTGAAGATCTTAAGGTCATAGACGACTACACCTTCGTCGCACGGTGGAAGTCTTCAATCGTTGAAGACGCCGCTACTGGCGAAAAAGTTTCCAAGATAAAATATATTGCTAGGAGTCTTACCGGCGGTCTTCAGCCATTACCACGTTTTGTTTATCAATATTTCTCCGACGGAACGAAGATCGTCGAAGATGACAGCGCCCTTGACACCTATCGTATCGACTCGGTATGGGCCAATAATTTCGCAGAACACTGGGCGAAGAATATCATAGTAAGCTGTGGTCCTTGGATTTTTGACGGTATGACCGACAATATGATACGCTTCGTACGCAACCGCGACTATCACAATCGCTATGCTGCTCTATCCGAAGCTTTAGAGGTCAACTTCAAAGAGTCTCCCAATGCCATATGGCAAGAATTTAAAGTCGGAAACATCGACACCTATGAACTCAGTCCAGAACAGCTTGTCGAGCTAAAAAACTTCCTCAACGACGACGACTATCTTTTGCAGGCTTCCAACAACAATGGCATAGGACGCCTCGACTACCTCTATCGTGCATACAACTATGTAGGATGGAACCATGCGACGCCATTTTTCTCTAGCAAGAAGGTACGTCAAGCTATGGCATATGCCATCGACCGCAGACGCATTATCAAGCAAAACCTCAATGATATGGGCATTGAAATAACAGGGTCTTTCTTCTATAATTCTCCATCGTACGACACATCGATACCGCCGTGGCCTTTCGACCCTTACGAAGCCCGGCGTCTCCTCGAAGAAGATGGGTGGTACGATTCCAACGAAGACGGCATCCGCGACAAGATCATCGACGGTAAGAGCGTTCCTTTTTCTTTCTCCCTAACATATTATGTCAAGAACCCTACCACTAAATCCAACTGCGAATACATTGCTACCGCCCTTAAGGAAATCGGCGTAGACTGCCGTCTCAACGGTGTAGACATCAATGATCTCTCTGCTGACTTCGAGGCCAAATCCTTCGATGCCATATACTTCGGATGGCAACTTGGCACTCCCCCCGAAAAACCTCGACAGCTGTGGCACTCTTCCGGCGCCAAAGAAAAAGGCTCTTCTAACGCTATCGGTTTTGTCAATGCCGAAGCCGACAGCATCATCGAAGCTTTAGAATACGAATACGATGGCGAGCGTCGCCTATCTTTATATCACCGTTTTCACAAAATCCTCCACGACGAAGCACCATACATCTTCTTATATACTCCTAAGAGAGCGCTGCTGTATCGAGAATATGTTCAGAATGTCTTCATCCCAAAAGAACGCCAAGATATCATCCCTGGCGCGACGACTTCCGAGCCCGACAGTAGTATCTTCTGGATTAAGGAATAGCTACCATGGCAAGCTATATAACAAGAAGACTTTTGCTTCTCCCGCTGACGTTGCTATGCATCATAATAGTAAATTTTGTCATAATAAACCTCGCTCCCGGCGACCCTGTTTCCGTCACAGAGATCTCCGACAGTGGAAACGCCAGCAGAAAAGAAAGCGCTAGCGATGCCTTCGGCAGCGACGAACGATACCTACATTTCCGCGAACATTATGGTCTTACACTACCTATAATTTTCAACCGCTGGTCTTCGACGCCGAAAGAAGATGTGTCGCGTGTCATCGTCCAGCTTATCACCAAGAAAGAAAGCCCCGACGACGCTGAAGAGATGTCTATAAAAGATTTCTCTGCGATACAGACGGCCTTCGGCGATAGGGCGCGTTATGTCATGCCACATCTTCTTGACATCATCGAAGGTGATGGTGACATCGCCACAAAATCTATAGCGTCGCGGTTCTTCGCCCGCGGAGGGTCTCGTCAACCATTTCTCGGCCCTGGCCTTCCTGCAAAGAAAAAAGCCTACAACAAAAAAATCTCCGTCGACAATAACATCTTGAGGAATGCGATGATATCCGCCGCCGACCCTTCTGATGTCATCACCGAAAAAATCTCTACGATGGCGTTGTGGTACGAAGGCAATAAAGAAAGCTATGTCTTCGAACCCGACAACATCTCAAAGGCAAAAATTTTATTTATAGAGACACGTTTTGCACGATATCTCAGCAGGGTCTTGACCCTGGATTTCGGAACGCTTCGTAATGACAATAACAAGAAAGTCATCGGTGAAGTGTCTAAAAGATTTAAATACTCTCTTACCCTTGCTATCCTTCCTATGCTTATAACCTTTGTCCTGTGCCAGGTTTTCGGATGCTATATGTCTATAAGACAAAATCGTTGGCAGGACATCACCCTAAACGTCATGTTCCTGCTGTTATACGCCACTCCTATCTTCGTCGTCGCGCCTTTCCTCATCGAAAAGGTTGCCCTTAACAACACCTTTTTCTTCTCCGACATCGCCATCCCCATCAGCGGCTTCAACAGTTCCGACAGCATATACAACACCTTCACATCTTCCGAAAGGTTTTTTGATATATTACAGCATATCTGCCTACCACTGCTGGCAGTGCTATACGGTACGCTCGCTGTACAGTCGCGGCTATCGCGTACTGCCGTTCTTGAAGTATTACGTCAAGATTATGTACGCACTGCCCATGCCAAAGGCCTAAGCCCTCTACATGTTCTTATCTTCCACGTAGGGCGCAATGCCGCCATCACCATCGTGACGTCGGTAGCGGGGTCTCTTGGTATCGTCCTTGGCGGTTCACTGATAATAGAAACGATCTTCGGCATCGACGGCTTCGGAAGGTTTTTCTATGAGGCCGTGATAAACCGCGACTATAACGTCATCATGTTCTCGGCGCTTATGAGTTCAACGCTGACACTTCTCGGGTACCTTACTGCCGACATAACATATACCCTTCTAGATCCACGGATGTCGCTAGAACAATGATCAATGATCAATGATCAATGAAATATTAAGTCAATAAATTGAGAAAAAGCTAAAGAATGACGGCTCCTTCATTGCAACCAATAGTTTTACATTTAGAAGACGTCGTCTTTTTTCCTGTTCCAATAATTCCAAGACATCTTATGAGAAAGAAGATCCCTTCTAAATACGCTGAAATTGTCTTTAAAACTGAAGGAGTCGCCCAAGATTTTTTTAAGTACGTTAAAGAACACGATATGTTCGGCTCGAAGTATGTTGTTTCAGGTGTTGAATCTAGAGAGGCTTACAAAGATATCCCTTATTATAGTGACTGTTATGTCATAGCAATATCGCGTAGGAGTGGAAACTCTCTTAGTATAAGGCGTGTTTTAAGAATTTTGGCCGGCAATATTACAGAATAATTTCTTGCATTCTGTGGTGCAATCGTCATATAGTATGATTTTTACCTAAAAACACCTCTTTTAAGGAGTTCTTCTATGCCAAAAGCTTCCGTTAATCCAGAAACATGCATCGGCTGCGGCTTATGCGAAAATCTTTGCCCTGAATGCTTTAAGATCAACGACGACGGCATCGCTGAAGTTATCGAAGCTGGATGTCTTTCTATAGACTTCGACCAGCTCGAAGATACAGCGAACCAATGTCCTGTCAATGCCATCACTGTAGAAGCGTAGTAATACCAATTCTCGATAAAAACTTCACAAATTCATCCTCATCTTTTTGCGTAGAATTTTGCGCTCGATCTTGCTAGCACACAAATGCTTGCGGCGATCTCCGCACTTCTTTCTACACAAAAATCTTGAGTCCAATTTCTGAACTTTTCACCGAGAATTGGTATAAGATCATTGAGCATTGAGTATTACTCGTTTGTCGTTGCTTCTCTTTTAAACATTTCTCTTTGTAGCAGCATCTCTACCGCGCTTCTTTCTTCTTCTTGCGGTATAGTATCAGGTGTTGGCTCGGGAGCTTTTTCTTCGTGGCTGTTTTGTGTTGGCTCGTCGCTGGAAAGCGCAGTATATTCTCTTTTCGGTGCTGTCGTTGCGTAGTTTCTTTTGAACCATTTTGCAAGCTGCATTTGGAACTGTCTTACTCTTTCTCCGACGTTGATACTATCTTTAGAAAATTCGAATGTTGTAGGCACATAGTCGCCATATGCATCAAGATCTTCGATATCGCTTATCGTTTTGTCGACGTCTATACTTATTGATTCCTCTTCATAAGAAGCCGTGTCGTCTGATGTAAGTGAAGGTTCTTCTTCGGCGACAAGATCTTCTATCCATTTCATTGCTTCTTCTGAGATCTCTGAAATCCAATCTCCTGTAACTTCTTTATGGGTCACGAGGAATTCTTCGGCGGATTTTTTAGAGGTTACTAGGAATTCTTCTGAAGTATCCAGCAGATCTTCAGCAGCTTCTTTAGAGGTAACAAGGAGATCTTCGATAACTTCTTCTGAGGTCACGAGATATTCTTCTATAACTTCTTCTGAAGTTTCTAGGAATTCTTCTGAGGTCTCCAGAAGCTCTTCGGCAACCTCTTTAGACGTCGCTAGGATTTCTTCGACAGCTTCTATAGCTTTGTCAGGTGCTCTATCGAAGATATCGCGAGAAATAGCAGCGTAATCGTCTATGCTATCATCCAAGACATCTGTTTGCGGGTATGTTGCAAAATCTTCATCTTCTTCTCTTAAGAATTCTATCGCTATATCGAACCAATCTTCAGCTTTGTCTTTTAGTTCTTCTACGACTTCTTCCGAGGTCTCCAGCAGATCTTCGGCAGCTTCTTTAGAGGTCACGAGGAATTCTTCTACGGATTCTATAGCTCTGTCAGGTCCGTTATCGAAGATATCGCGAGAAATAGCAGCGTAATCATCTATGCTTTCGTCCAAGACGTCTATTGGTGGATATGTCGCAAAATCTTCATCTTCTTCTCTTAAGAACTCTACTGTTGTATCGAGCCAATCTTCAGCCTTGTCTTTTAGTTCTTCTACTACTTCTTCCGATGTTGCCAGCAGATCTTCGGCAACTTCTTCCGAGATCTCTAGGAATTCTTCGGGAGCTCCTTTATATGTCACGAGGAATTCTTCGATAACTTCTTCTGAGGTTTCTAGCAGATCTTCGGCAACTTCTTTAGATGTCACTAGGAGTTCTTCTATAACTTCTTCTGAGGTCACTAGGTATTCTTCGATAACTTCTTCCGATGTTTCTAGCAGATCTTCGGCAACTTCTTCCGAAGTCACTAGGAGCTCTTCTATAACTTCTTCTGAGGTCACGAGGAATTCTTCTATAAATTCTTCCGAGGCCTCCAGCATTTCTTCGGAAACTTCTTTAGAGGTCACGAGGAATTCTTCGACAGCTTCTATAGCTTTGGCAGGTCCTCTGTCGATGATATCGCGAGAAATAGCAGCGTAATCATCTATGCTATCATCCAAGACGTCTATTTGCGGGTATGTCGCAAAATCTTCATCTTCTTCTCTTAAGAATTCCGCCACTGTATCGAGCCAATCTTCGGCAACTTCTATTGTTTTGTCTGTTCCTCTGTCGATGATACCGCGAGAAATAGCAGCGTAATCGTCTATGCTATCATCCAAGACGTCCATTTGCGGGTATGTTGCAAAATCTTCATCTTCTTCTCTTAAGAACTCTATTGCTATATCAAACCAATCTTCGGCAACTTTTATTGTTTTGTCTGTTCCTCTGTCGATGATATCGCGAGAAATAGCAGCGTAATCATCTATGCTATCATCCAAGACGTCTATTT
>JABHNK010000028.1 GCA_018694295.1 Waddliaceae bacterium | reverse complement strand
CTTCTAAATGACCATTCTGTGCTGCTACCCAAAGAGGGGTGCGACCGCTGTTGTTGGACTTGTCAACCTTGGCACCCTTGGCAATTAACGCTTTCACAACTTCTGCGCGACCATTCTGGGCTGCTACCCAAAGAGGGGTGACGCCGTCTTTATCAGGCTCATCAACCTTGGCATCCTTGCCAATTAACGCTTCCACAACTTCTAAATGACCATTCTGGGCTGCTACCCAAAGAGGGGTGACGCCGTCTTTACCAGGCTCATCAACCTTGGCATCCTTGCCAATTAACGCTTCCACAACTTCTAAATGACCATTCTGTGCTGCTATCCAAAGAGGGGTGAAGCCTTTGTTATTGGGCGCATCAACAGAGGCACTCTTTTTAATTAAAGCATCCGCTAAAATTTCTACAGCTTTTACATGACCATTCTGGGCTGCTACCCAAAGAGGGGTAAATCCACGATCTCCTGCTGCAAGATGCAAACCGTTTGTTTGGTATAGTTCATGCAAACTTATCATGTCTGTTTTGGGCAAATCTTCTTGAGCAATGACATCTATCCCTAATGTCACGGTATCTTGCCCTGCAAAGGTAACTGCAATTAACATTGCGACGAGTTGTCTAATCCCTTTATATGATGGAGTTGATATATCAAAAGAAGGCGGAATATGCTTATTATTAGGGTCGTAGAAAAAGCATTTATTTTCTTTGCAAAAGATTCCTATCTTATGGTCTCCCGTGCTAAGAAATAGGAATTTTGGCTTGTCGGTATCGGCGAATAAAATTCTGCTTAATACCGTTATGAGGCCTTCATATTTACTGGTCTTGACATCACGCGAAAATGTCGCTGCAAAATAAAATCGAGAAGAAATAGGTTTTATTTCCGTTGTATCCGAAAGGAAGGAAAGATCCCTTGCGGGATATGACTGTCCACCACTTTGTAAAGGTTTATGAAGATAAAGAACATCGTTACATAGATGCTCCAACTCTTTTTGGTCTTCTGTTAAATCGGAATAACATGTGTCCTTTAAATACCCCATCTTGTCAAAATCTACAGAAAAAGTTTTGTTAAGCCGCTCAAAAAAGACATTTTCTTTGCCTAGAAACTGGTAATAGCAGTATAGCGTTGTAAGGCCGTGACATACACCCATTTCTAAATATTTTTTTTTACGCCCTTTTTTGCCCCACAATTCAGGATTGCGCAGCTGAAGATATTCAATCAAACGAGTAATGATCTTTCCTTGGTGAAAATCCCATTGTTTGCTGACCGCTTTATCAAAATCTTTTGCCGGCAAAACATCTCGTAAAAACAATATCGTTGGCAAAGAGGCCTCTTTGGCTCTATTATCAATAAGATCTTTAGCCATCTCGACGTTTTTGTTTACAGCGGCAATATCGAGCGGTGTTTCGCCGGCTTTGTTAGGCTTGTTAACGTCTATGCCGAGACGTATAGCCCATCGTATTGTTTTTATGTCGCCGTTTTTTACGAGAATGTGCAGCAACGTATTCCCCTCTTCGTCAACATGCTGTATTTCTTTCTTATCAAAAAGCTCGTCCTTTAAAGGCATGTTAAGATGAGCCGATGTTTTTATGCGCAAAGTAAGGTCGCCGATATTTTCCAGCTCTTGCTGTGCTTTATCATCACCCATGGCCAATACTTTGCTACAATGTAGGATGTCTTTAACCCTCTTAAGAGCTTGGGTGGCCTTGCTATCTTGGGGACCTGGTTCTATGTTGGACACCTTTTGCATAAGGTCGTCCGAAGGCGCTTCTGTTGTCTCGCCGGAAAACACCTCTTTTTCGAGGTCTCGTATAGTGGCGTCTACCGAGGAGAGGTCTTCTGCTTTTGCGTCTTGCTGCAAGCCTCGCGCTCCTATCGAGTGTATGATGTTGCCAATTCTATCGTCCATAAGTTATTCCTATGTCTATATAACACTTTTGTAAAAGTTTTATTTATATGAAATCAAGGAGTTTTGTCTATTATCGTTGTCTTTTTCGGCTGTAGGCGTTATCTTGTGTGAAAACTCTTGGAGCTTCTATGGGCATAGCGACGTATCTCACCTTTTTGCGTATCTTTATAAGCCCTCTATTTATGGTGATATATCTTGCGCACCAGTGGCTGGGGATCTCTGCCGTATGGCTGCCCTATATACTGCTGACGCTTTTCGCAATATCGGAGCTTTCGGACTTCGCCGACGGCTTTTGTGCCAGAAGATACAATCAGGTGTCCGACCTTGGCAAGATCCTAGACCCTATGGCCGACAGCATCTCGAGGATAGCCGTCTTCTTGGCCTTCACCCGCGGCGTCGTAGACCTTCCCATCTTGCTGGTCTTCGTCTTCATATACCGCGACGCCGTCATCAGCACATTGCGGACGGTATGTGCTCTGCGTGGCATAGCCCTGGCGGCGAGGGTCAGCGGCAAAATAAAGGCCCTTCTGCAGTCAATAGCGGTATTCTTTATCTTGCTGATGATGATACCGCACTCTCTTGGGTATCTTTCTACCGAGACGCTGCAGGACGTCGCCATGTACGTCGTTGCTGTCGTAGCGGCTTATGCCCTCTTTTCCGGCGCGGAATATGTCTACGCCAACAGGATGCATGTGAAAGCTATGTTAACATACAAAAAAAGGAACGTTTTATGAGCAACAAATATGAAGTTTTAGGCCTCGGCGGCTGTATCTTAGACCTCGTCGTGCAGGTCTCAGAAGACTTCCTCGAAACAGTACCAGGAGAGAAAGGCGGGATGGAACTCGTCGGACACGACGACATCGTGTCCATCATCACCAGCTGCAGTGGCGAGGCCATCGAAGTCCCCGGCGGCAGCGCCGCCAACGCAATAAAAGGGATATCACACCTAGGCATCCATTGTGCTATGGCAGGAAAAGTCGGCAACGACAAACAAGGAGCCTCCTATAAGAAAGGCCTCGAAGACCTGGAAATAACACCAGTACTCTTCAACACAGACACCCCTTCGGCAATAGTCTTGTGCCTAGTAACACCCGACGGACAACGCACCATGCGTACATATCTGGGGGCTTCGGCGGAGACGAGAGGCGCAGACCTTACCGCAGAGATGTTCCACGGCGTGAAACTCGTCCATATCGAAGGATATACCCTCGACCATCACAACCTCACAGAACGCGCTATGGAGCTAGCAAAAGACGCCGGAGCCCTCGTATCTTTCGACTTCTCAAGCTTCGAGATAATAAAACGCTACAAAGAACGTATCATGTCCCTCTTAGAAAACTACATAGACATAATCTTCGGAAACGAAGACGAGATGAAAACAATAACAGGGCTCCCCCCAAAAGAAGCATGCCAACACCTCGGAATGATGTGCGACACCGCTATAACACTAGTAGGAAAAAAGGGCTGCTACGTCTCTCACAACAACACAACAAGCCACTATCCTGCCATCCCAATAAAACACCCACTAGATACAACAGGCGCCGGAGACCTCTTCGCCAGCGGATTCCTCTACGGACTCCTAAAAGACCAAAACATGAAAACATGCGCACAATACGGCGCCATAACAGGTAACGCCGTAGTACAAACCCTCGGCGCTGAAATATCACAATCCTCATGGCAAAACATAGTGTTAAGGACTACGCGTCCTTAACAATCCTCGACAAGTGGACCTGTCCCCTTGTATCCCCGCGACAAAGCAAAAGCCGAGGAAGCAAGCTTCCTCGGCTTTTGCTTTGCCTTTGCTGTCATCACCATCGCTACGCGATGATGATGAGAGATAGGATCATTTGTATGGTGTCAGGATTAGACTCAAGCCTGAAACCAAACTTCTTTATCCATAAATTTTCTTGAATTCTGCTTTCAAAGGGTTCTTATGGTTCTTCTCAAAAACGGTTAAAAACATGCTTATGATTCCACGCAATAAATTATAGGCCTCTTCTAGTATTCTTTTTATGTCGGCTGGATTTCCACTTAAGTAAACAACGAGACTTCCATCTAGTTTTCGTTCAAAAAAATCTTGAAGAGCAGATTCTTTTAGGTGAACCGAAGAGCTCAATTGCCTATAAATCCAGACATATATCCATTTTACTGATTTAGATTTAATACCATTACGTTTGTTGTAATCGTCAATGTATTGAGCTCGCCCTCGTATATCAAGGGTTGATTTTCCTGAATACTTATTAATTTTAATTTCAGTCTTTTTTATCCGCTTTTCTGTTTCTTTTAATGCCTGCTCTAAGTCTTTTATTTCAGTGCAGCTTGAAGAATAGCTAGGATTTGTTTTTAGAAAATCAACAGCATCATAGAATTGTTTTTTTCTATCAAGCAAGTCGTCCAAAACGAGTATATAATAATGTTTTAAGTTCGGAGAACAAAATAAAAATTTTGCGTTTATATAATTTTCATATAGTGTTCGTAATAGAATCAAACAGGGGTGAGATCGTTTTTCTTTACAAAGACTATAAATGGCTTCTATATTACTAAAAGCTGCAACCGTCATTGCTAAAAAAAATTGTTTTCTTCTTCTTATTCGGCTAGGTTCGATTTTTTGCTTAGCAAAGCAATCAGCCCCAAAATTTAGTAATTCTGCTAGCTGGTTTAGTTCTTTTTGATAACTTAAATTCATTTGGATATTAGATCATGGTTTGTTTAAAAAACATTTTCGCTTTTTAAGGCTTTATTGTCTAACAATCCTGCAGTTTCTTTGATAGATTTGTGGGTCGAATAACACATTGGATCTATCCACATCACGAATATAACCCTCTCATCGCCATCGCTTGACGGCAGAGGCAAAGCAAAGGGCAGCCCTTTTCTTTGTCGTGGGTTTGCAAAGGGAAAATTTCCCTTTGCCGGGGATTGTCAAGGGCGCGGAGCCCTTGACCTTGACTATTATTTATATACGCCGAAGGTTTTGTTGAGTGGTTTTACTACGTAGTGCCATAGTAGTGCGTATGTTATAGGAGCCATTATGACGGGGCAATATGTGAACAGCGGGTTTATTCCGAGAACGAATGTTATCCTTACTACGAAGACGGCATATAGTGCTACTATTAGTCCGAGGATTGCTCCCATTACTGTGGGGTTGCCACATACTGGGCATTTTTTCTTATGTCCTACGGCGTGAAGGACGTTCCATAATCCCCATACTAGTGGAAGCATATGTATCGCGAATATTGACACGATATAACCTTTTCCTGCTAATGCGGTAATTATAAGCATTAAAGGTAATGCTGTTGCTGGCAGCGCAAGTCCTGCGATAAAAGCTTTAAGATATTTCATCTCTCTCTCCTCCCTTGTTGATTTTGTGAGATTATACTTTTGTATATAATATTTTTTTGTATTATAGTCACCTTATATCATTGAGCATTGAAATGCGGCGTAGCCGCATAGTGAGGAAATGAAGTTATGCCTTTACCTTTAAAAATAGGTATATTATGCGGAGGAACCGGTGCTGAGCATGGTGTCGATTTGTTGGCTGTCAAGGATGTTGTCAATGGTTTATCATCGTTGGGTCATCTCACAAAGATTATTTATATAGCCAAGTCGGGTATATGGTATCAGGTCGATATTGAAAACGATGAACTTAACAAAAAAACCTTTGATGTTTTAGTTGAGGAAAAGAGTGATAAACTGATCCCGGTAATGAAGCTTATATCGAAGAATAGCGCCGACATTTTTACGGTAGCGGCCCTTGAACCTATTGATCTATTTTTTCCATTGACGGATGATCCTATCCAGGGATTTCTAGATAGTTTAGGGACACCATACGTTGGCTCTGACTGGGTCGGTGTGGCAGTTGGAAGAGATAAGGATATCTGCAAACGATTGTTATCGTCGGCAGGACTACCTGTAGTCGATGGAATTGTTATAGACATCAATGAACCGGTTGATTATAGATCAATTATATCACGTCTGGGCAGCACGCTTTTCGTAAAGCCTGCCCGCCAGGGGTCTTCTTTCGGGGTTTCAAAGGTTTTTGAAGAAAATGGATTTCACGAAGCGATTGAAGCAGCCGGGCGTTTTGATCGTAAAATCATTATAGAAACCGCCATACAGGGACGAGAAGTGGAAGTAGCCGTTCTTGGTGATGAGTCTCCTGTTGTCTCGTCTGAGTTAGGTGAAATTGTTGATATGGATGGGTACTATACGTTTGAAAAGAAATATTTCCAAAATTCCGAAAGACATATAAAAGTGCCTGCCATGATTGACAGTAAGCTGAAAGAGGAGATGCGTCTTGCCGGACTTAAAGCATTTCAAGTTTTGGGATGCTCGGGAATGGCACGGATCGACTTTATTTTGGAGCCCGGAAACCGTTACTATGTTCTAGAGGTGAATACGTCTCCTGGTCTTGGTATAAAATCCATGTATCCTAAAATATGGGACGCTTCGGGCCTGCAATATAAAGAGCTGCTAAACTGTCTGGTTGAAAGCGCCCTAGCAAAAAAGACGGGTAGTATTAACGTTGAGCATCAATTATCGATGAGTAATATATAACGCTGTTGGAGAAATATGAAATTTGTAAAAGCATTAATTTTTTCTATGTGTGTCTTTGGCACTGCTTATGGTGCCGACATCGACAACATCGTAGAACGTATCGACACTTTATTCCGTAGCGACTACAGCGAAGCGACGGTATCGATGATGATAACGACGCCGCACTGGAAGCGTACGCTCGAGATGGATGTGTGGTCACGCGGCATGGACGATACGTTTATCACCATAACATCTCCGAAGAAAGACCGCGGTATCACCACTCTGAGGAAGGGAAATGAGATGTGGAACTACTTCCCCAAGATCGACAAGGTGATAAAAGTGCCGCCGTCGATGATGATGGGTTCGTGGATGGGGTCGGACTTCACCAATGATGACCTCGTTAGGGAGTCGTCGCTCCTCGATGATTACGATGCTTCTTTCGTCGAAGACGCCGCCCTCGCCGATAGTCTGATAATGATTTCGCTGGTGCCACGCGAAGGGACGGTATCGTTATGGGGAGAGATACGTCTTCTTGTACGCCGTGAAGATTCTATGCCTTTGGAGCAGGTTTATTACGACGAGCATGGCGCCAAGATACGTGTGTTAACGCTTAGCGATATTAAGGAGCTTGGCGGCAAAAGGATTCCTACTGTTCTGACGATGATATCATTAATAAAGGATAACAACACTACTGTTATCCGCTACCATGATGCTACCTTTGGGGAAAAGGTTCCTGACGACACCTTCACATTACGAAATCTGAGGAAGAAACAATGAAGATGCTCTTCGTACGCTTTGCTTTTCGTAACATTTTCCGTCAGAAGCGTCGTTCTATCCTTACGGGCCTTACTATTGCCGTAGGTTTCTTTCTTCTGTCGCTGTCGATCGGCGTCTCTGAGGGCAGCTACAGCGAAGTCATTGACATATTCACGAAAAGCCATACCGGGCATATACAGATACACCATAGCGACTACCTCGACAAGCCCAACCTTTATAAGACCATCGATGAAGTTGATATCCCAGAGCTTTCTTTTATGACGTCGTGGACGCCGCGGGTGTATTCTTCGGCGCTGGCTTTTGGCAACAATAAAACCTTGGGCACTCAGGTTCTTGGCATCGACCTCGACAGAGAATTTAAGACGACGACCCTTGCCGCCAAGCTATCGGAAGGGACTTTTTCTGAAGAAGGTGCTGTGATAACGGCGAGTCTTGCAAGAACAATGAAAGTTGCTGTCGGCGATGACATCGTCCTCATCAGCCAAGGTGCCGACGGGTCTATCGCCAACGACATTTTCCCGATATCTGGCATCGTCAAAGACGAAGAAGGTATGATGCTATGTTATCTTAGCATTGCTACAGCGCAGGAATTTCTTTCTTTGGGGTCTAGAGTCCATGAGATTGCCATAATGACAGACTCGTACCACCATGCCGAAGAGTATGCTACAGCAATACGGGAAAGTATCGGCGATGCAACCCTCGACATACAGCCGTGGCAGGTCGTGGAGAAGAGCTTCTACGACGCCATGCTTATGGACATCAAGGGCATGTGGGTATCTCTTAGCATCATCATGCTTATCGTTGCTCTTGGCATACTAAACAGCGTCCTTATGGACATTCTGGAGCGTACCAGGGAATATGGTGTGCTTAAGGCGCTGGGGACGTCACCAGCGTTTATCTTCAAGCTTATCATCACGGAGATGTTTCTGTTGACGACGATAAGTGTCATCATCGGTGCCATCCCCGCCTTTATCGCCAACTGGTTTTTGGCAGAATACGGCATCGCCCTTTCCGAGCCTATAGAGTTCGGCGGTGTCATGTTCTCAACATACCGCAGTGCGGTATCTTTTACTGTCTTCGCTGTCCCTGCCGCCCTAACAATGGCGACATCGTTGATAGTAAGCATATTCCCCGCCATAGGGATACTACGAAAACCTGCTGTGGAGGCCATGAGACATGTATAAGATCTTACAGCTTATAAAACTTGGTGCCCGTAATATCTTCCGCAACAAAAGAAGAACCTTCCTAACGGCTACCGTCATAGGGATAGGCCTTGCTGCGCTAATATTCCTCGACGCATACCTTATCGGCATGAAAGAAAATATCACCCACAGGGTTACGACGACGTTCCTCGGAGAGGCGCAAGTCCATGCTGAAGGGTTCAGGCTCACCAGGGAAGTCGAGAATACTGTCAATGACAGCGAAGAAACCATAAGATTTTTGGAAGAGTCCCCTGCCGTCGCGGCATATACCATGAGGGCGGTGTCGCCTTGTATGCTGACATCGCCACGCAATGCCTCTTCGGTGGCGTTGTATGGCATCGACACTGACAGTGAGCGTAAAATTTCAAGCATCCATCGCGCAATAACATCTGGGGTATTCCTCGACGGCAACGAACGCGCTATACTCCTCGGCTATGACGTCGCCGAAGACCTCGACGTCGCCATCGGAGACCATATCGTCGTAACGGTAGCGCAGGCACATACCGGCGACCTTATGCAGGACCTCCTTGAGGTTTCGGGGATCTTCAACTTCGGCGACCCTTCACTCGACAAGACGACAGCGTTCGTCGTCCTACCGACAGCGCAGAAGATGCTCGGCATCGGCGACGACATCCATGAGATAGCGATACTCTTCGATGATACCGTTCCTTCAGAGGATTTTTTCGCTGAAGCTTCAGCGGGAGAAAACGAGGCGCTAGGCTGGAAGGATCTTATGCCTTCACTGTCGGCTATGCTCGAAATGATAGACTACAGCATCATCACCATCGAAGCTATCCTTTTTACCCTCGTGATATTCATAATAATGAATACCCTCTTCATGTCGATCTTCGAGCGTACCACGGAGTTCGGAATCCTCCGCGCCATAGGAACACGCCCACTACAGCTCTTCGCTCTAATAATCATCGAAGCCGGCGCCCTTGCGGCTCTTAGCGTTATCATCGGCACGGTAATAGGGATGACTTTGGTGACGATAGTAGGAATCACAGGAATAAGCTACGCAGGACTCAACGTCGCAGGAGTGACCTTCTCCGAGCCAATATATGCCGTCTTCCACTGGAGGCAGGTGGTGACGTTCCCAGCAGTGGTCTTCGTCTTCACCGTCGCAGCAGCGATATATCCTGCGATATCGGCGGCAAGGACGATACCGGTAAAAGCACTACAACAGATAGGAAAATAGGAGATGGTTCAAAGTTGAGTAACAGATAATAGAACTTGCGAAGGTGAAGCTCCCTAAAAAGTTCGGAGTAGGACATTCTACCACAGAGAACACAGAGGACACGGAGAAAGAAAACAATCTGGCTGGGGGATTTTCCCCCAGACCCCCAAGCTCCCAAAAGACAAAAAATCCTCGGGGTTCTAGGGG
>JABHNK010000027.1 GCA_018694295.1 Waddliaceae bacterium | reverse complement strand
CCGGAAAATTCTTTCTCTATAACGTCTTCGGCAAGAGACTTCTCAATGCCATTAGTTATAAGCTTCATGATAATTCTACGGGGGCCGTTACCCTTACGCATCTCATTGCGCACGGTGGCTTCCGCCCATGCCATATCGTCGAGATATCGATTCTTTTGGCAACGCTCGATGACGCGTTCTGCCGTCGAAGAAGAGACTCCTTTTGTTTTGAGCTTCTGAATAAGCTTCTTCGTAGGATTCATCGCCTTAGAAAGAAGAGTCAACGCATACCTCATAGCACAACGATATTCCAACGCTTGGAATTTCTCTTCTAGCTCTTCGAAAGAAGAACACTCTTTTGGAAGGTCGGGCTTCTTGCCGAATACCGACGTCGCTACTTCACGCCATCGATCACCGTCGACAATGATATATGCAACGCCTTTCTTCCTCTCGTCATAATGTAATGATATCTTCATCGGGTTTTTCTTTTCACGACTTTGACTTTCTTTACCTCTTTGTTGGCAAGGCGTATGCCACGGGCAGTAACACTCTTGATGCTAGCAAAAGAATCGACGTCGTAGGACATCTTCGCTATCTTCTGGCGAGGCTTTGGCTTGAAATGTAGCTCTACGACAACGTCAGGGGCGGTAGTGATGACGTCGAGCTTGGCGCCTTCTTCAAAATAACGATACTCCCTGTCGATAATGAATTTCTTCACAATGAAGCTCTTGGCATAGGCACAACGCGTCTTGGCATCACGGAAGATCACACGGAGCTGCGTTGTCTTGTCGGCAATACCAATATACGCTATTGGGTTTTTCTCACGGAGGATATATTGCTTCTCAGGGATGTTGATGACAGTATATGCACCGTCTTTGTACATGATAAGGATCTTGTCGAGGTTGGTACATTCAAAATAGTCGTCGGAAGAAATCTTCGTTCCCAAAAACCCACTCTTGGCATCGTAATACACCTTGACATCATGAGTAGTGATGACGCGCTTGTCGACAGTAGCGATCTCATCTATAGCGGTACGACGAGGGAACATGTCGCCATACTTCGTGATGATACTCTTAAGGTATCGGATAGCACAGCGCTTGATATTCCTAAGATCTCTCTCGACAGAAGCAAGCTTCTTCTTATGTTCCGCGATGTCTCGGAGGTTCTTGTCGATGTCGAAACGTGAAATGCGCCGTATCGGTATGGCAAGAAGACGCTCGATGTCTTCTTTGTCAGGCTTATGGGAAAGCTCGGAATGATAAGGGACGAGAGCTTTCTTGATAGCAGTGATTATGCCTTCATAAGTTTTGATGCTCTCGATCTTCTTGTAAAGCTTGTTCTCTATGAAAATACGCTCCAAAGTCTTGTCGAAGATCTTCTTGAGGATGCGGTCGCGCTCGATCTCAAGCTCTTCCTTGAGATACTCTTTGAGCTTGTTAGTATGGTAACGCAAAATCTCGTCGACATTAGTCTCCCAAGGCATTTGCTCTTTTATGACGATACACTGCGGGCTTATCGATACCTCACAGTCAGTGAAAGCATACAAGGCGTCTAACGTCTGAGTAGAATAATGTCCGCGAGAAAGCTTTATCTCGATCTCAACATCATCGGTAGTGTAATCGTTGATGGTGTCGACCTTTATCTTGCCCTTCTTGGCAGCCTCTTCAATAGAACGTATCAAAGACTCCGTAGTAGTGCCATAGCAGATCTCCTTGATGACGATGGTTTTGTCGTCAGGAGTCTCGACGCTGGCGCGAAGACGTATCTTGCCGCGGCCCTTGTCATAGTCGGAAGCATCCATTATGCCGCCAGTAAGGAAGTCGGGGAGTATCTCAAAATCTTCGCCCTCTAATATCGCAATCTCGGCATCGAGAAGTTCAACGAAATTATGAGGCATTATCTTCGTAGACATCCCAACAGCGATACCCTCAGCACCCTGTATCAAAACAAGAGGGATCTTCGAAGGAAGGGCGACAGGCTCGACATTTCTACTGTCATACGAAGGGACAAAAGAAGTAAGGTCTTTGTTGAAAAGAGTGTCCCGCGCCAAGGGCGATAGGCGCGTCTCAATATATCGCGCAGCAGCAGCAGAATCCCCAGAATAGATGTTACCGAAATTTCCCTGGCGGTCTAAAAGGAAGCCCTTGTTGGCGATGTTGACAAGAGCGTCATTAATAGCAGCATCACCATGAGGATGGAACGCCATCGTCTGCCCAACAATATTGGCGACTTTATGGAAAGTGCCGTTGTCGACAGTATGTAGAGTGTGAAGGATGCGGCGCTGTACAGGCTTAAGGCCGTCGTCGACACTAGGAATCGCCCTGTCGAGAATAACGTACGACGCGTATGTTATGTAGTTCTTACGTAATATCTTCTTGAGGTCTTCCATAATTATTTCTTGGTAGTTGATGTTATCTTTGCAAGGGCATGCAACTCTTTCTCTTCGCTGATGAGGTTGTCGATGATAAACTGCTTGCGCTTAGGAGTGTTCTTCCCCATATAAAACTCTAGCGAAGGCTTTATGTCGGAAAAAGCATTGACCGTTACAGTCTTAAGACGCATGTTGTCGCCGATAAACTGCTTGAACTCATTGGGCGATATCTCACCAAGGCCTTTGAAACGCGTTACCTCGATGTTAGAACCCTTAAGCTTCCTTAAAGCGCTGTCGCGCTCTTTAGCAGAATAACAGTATATAGTCTCCTTCTTGTTCCGTACCTTGAACAGCGGCGTTTCAAGGAGCGATAAATGCCCGTTGAGAGCAATGCCTTCGAAATATACCATGAAAAAAGTTAGTAGAAGGTTCCTGATATGCATGCCGTCGACATCAGCATCGGTAGCTAATATTATCTTATTATAACGCAGGTTCTCAATGTCGTCTTCAATATTTAGAGCATTCATAAGGTTGAACATCTCTTCGTTCTTATATAGCTGATCGCGCTTGAGGCCGAAGACATTCAAAGGCTTGCCCCTCAAAGAAAAAACCGCCTGCGTAAGAGGATTCCGCGAAGATAATATCGAAGCACTGGCAGAGTCGCCCTCGGTAAGGAAGATCATACTGTTCTCGCCATCAGGAGTGTTGTCAGAGAAATGAAACTTGCAGTCGCGAAGCTTAGGAATCTTATACGATATCTTCTTCTGCTTCTCCTTGGCGATCTTCTTAACAGAAGACAGCTCGCGGCGGAGCTTCTCGTTGAAAGCTATACGCTCGATGATCTTAGACGACGTTTCAGCGTTCTTGTACAACAGATCAATGACGGCATCCTTGACATGCTGGACAATAGAAGCTCTGATGTCCGTGTTCCCTAGCTTGTTCTTTGTCTGCGATTCGAAAACAGGATCTTTCACTTTAACAAGGACGGCACCGACGATGCCTTCGCGGACATCGACACCCTGGAAATTCTTGTCAGCATAAGCATTGAGACCCTTGAGAATGCCTTCGCGGAAAGCAGAAAGATGCGTGCCGCCATCAGCAGTATATTGTCCGTTGACGAAAGAAAAATATGTTTCGCCATAACTGTGCGCATGTAGGAAAGCAAACTCCAAACCCTTGCCCTTATAGTGTAAAGGCTCGTAAAGGCTGTCTTCAGAAACTTCTGCATTCAAAAGATCGAGAAGACCGCCGTCGGAAGAGATTTTCTCGCCATTGTAGTCTAAAGTCAAGCCAGTATTAAGATACGCATAATTCCATAGGCGTTTCATAACGTATTCGTCCTGAAACTCATAGGAGTCGAAAATCGCAGGGTCGGGGACGAACTCGACATATGTGCCATTGGGCTCTTTAGTGGAGCCTTTCTTTTTCTTCTTAATAATTCCCTGCTCGAAAGATGCCTCGGTATATTTGCCGTCACGGTGACTTCGTACCATGAAATAACTAGAAAGAGCATTTACTGCCTTGGTGCCTACACCATTCAATCCAACAGAAAATTGGAAAACATCGTCGTTGTATTTCGCTCCCGTGTTGATCTTGCTGACACAGTCGATGACCTTGCCAAGAGGAATGCCACGACCATAGTCGCGGATCGATACACTGCACGATTCTTTGTCGATTGTTATGTCAACAACATCACCATGACCCATGATAAATTCGTCTACGCTGTTGTCAATGACTTCCTTAAGGAGGACATATATACCATCGTCAGGGTTGGAACCGTCGCCAAGACGCCCAATATACATGCCAGAGCGTATGCGTATATGCTGTAAAGCATCGAGCGATACTACTGTGGATTCGTCATATTTCTTAGCCATATAATATCTTTTTTTGAGATTCTACAGGAAAAACGAAACTATAGCATGTTTGTCAAAATGTGTATATAGTAATTATGAGTGATGATATAGTATTGTAATATAACAATGGAGTGTATTATGGCTATAAAGCCTTCTTCGATAGATAGTAAGGTCATTCTGGTAACAGGGGGGACAGGAAGCTTCGGAAGGGCTTTCGTCCGTATGCTTCTAGAAAAACATAACCCGGAAAAAGTTATAGTCTTTAGCAGAGACGAATGTAAACAGTGGGAGATGCGCAATAGCGACCATATCTTCAACAGCGAGAAAATACGATACTTCATCGGTGATGTCAGAGACAAAGATCGTCTACTTATGGCTTTCCGTGACGTCGATATCGTCGTCCACGCAGCAGCGCTTAAGCAAATTCCTACGGCAGAATATAACCCCTGCGAATGTGTTAAAACTAACGTCATGGGAGCAATGAACGTTATAGACGCTGCAGTAGAACGCGACGTCGAAAAAGTTATAGCACTGTCAACCGATAAAGCCGTAAACCCCGCAAACCTATACGGCGCAACGAAACTATGTTCCGATAAACTCTTCACCGCCGCTAACGTCTACTCAGGGAAACGGCAACGCCCAATTTTCTCGGTAGTACGATACGGTAACGTCCTCGGCAGCAGAGGAAGCATTGTTCCTATGTGGCAGAAGATGATAGAAAAAGGGGCGACGACGATACCCGTAACCGACGAAAGGATGACGCGCTTCTGGATAACACTAGAACAAGCAACGAAATTCATCATGATGGCATTGACGAAGATGGAAGGCGGCGAGATCTTCGTACCGAAAATCCCTAGCATGAAAGTCGTGGACCTAGCAAAAGCGATAGCACCAGAAATCCCTATAGAGATCTGTGGGATACGCCCAGGAGAGAAAATCCACGAAGTGATGGTATGCAACGAAGACGCCCATAACACAAGCGAACACCCAGAATATTACGTTATAAGACAGCATGAAAATTCCTTGAAAACAAAAAACACCGCCGAAAATAGCGTCTCGGAGGAGTTCGCATACGCTTCAGATACTAACGAACGATGGCTCACAGAAAAAGAATTATACCAATCCCAAATAAAAAACATATAAATTCTTCTTCATCTTTTCGCCTAAAATGTCACGCTCGATCTTGCTAACACACAAATGTTTGCCGCGATCTCCGCGTGACGTTCTAGACGAAAATCTTGAAGCTAATTTATACGTTTTTCACTCGTGCTTGGTATTACAAAAAAAAATCTGCCAGATGGGCCCTAGGTACCGCTCTATCAACATGATTTTTTAAAATGGACCGCTTCCTAAAGGTTTTCTAAATAAAAATCTTTAGCGTCATGATCCTTTAATCATTTTAAGACTGGTTGATGAGTTCTTAATACCTAGGGGTCCCAAACGGCAGACCTAACTAACATTAAAATCTACCTCGGATTCTACGCTTACAATAATTTCACGCAAAGGTTTTTTTTGCGAAGAATTTATGCTTCTGATACACAAGATTATAGGTAAAAATAAAAAAAATAATGCACTGGTTTTTTTTGCACGCGTGCGATAACATCGTGAAAAAGAGACAATAAAAACATGACGTTGACAAGAAAAGAACATACACAAAAAAGCCCCTCAGAGACCATCGAGAACGCAGAAACGATGAACGTCGTAACGCTAGAAAACACCCCCATAATAGAACAGCTTCGCCTCGAAGAAGCACTGCTTCGTGTAGGAAAAGGGACGTGGTGTATCGTCAATAAAGGCACCACACCAGCGATGGTGATGGGCATCTCAGGAAAGGCGAACAAATGGTTCAAAACCGACGACGTAAAGAAGCTTAACATTCCTATCATAAAGAGGTTCAGCGGTGGTGGCAGCGTCGCCGTCGATGAGGACACTTTCTTCGTAACATTTATCGCCGACACACATCTCCTTGGCGTCGAACATCCTATACCGGAAAACATCATGTCGTGGAGCAAAAATCTATACGGCGATGTCTTTGACAATAAAGACGTTACGGAAAGGGGAGGCGACTACGTTTTCGGCGACAAAAAATTCGCCGGCAACGCACATTATATCCGTCGCGGAAGGTGGCTTCACCACACTTCTTTTTTATGGAGCTACAATCCAACGCTTATGAACCTTCTTCGTGATCCGCCACGTTCTCCAGAATATCGCGCTGGAAGAAACCACGAAGATTTCTTGTGCACAATGTCAGAATTCCTCCCCAACAAAAACGCCTTCTTCACAAGCCTCTTAAGCACCCTCAACAAACGATACACCCTCCACAACATATCGTGGGACGACGCCTCCACCATAATATCCATCCCACACCGCAAGTCAGTGACCAGTGGTTAAGGGTGCTCCGCGCACCCTTAACAATCCCGCGCCAAAGGCGGTGTCCGCCTCTGGACTCCCCATGTAGTCGACAAAGCGTAACAAGCGCCAAATCTGCAAATGCAGGTTTGATGCTTGTTACGCTTTGCTGCCAGTCATCACCATCGAAGCGATGGCAATGAAATAAAATGAAGAAAACCAAGCATCCTTTTGTCCCGCCGAGGAGAGGATTTTTGCGGATTAGCAAAAATCGCCGATGGCGGGACTCGCTTGCGCAGGGCGCCAGTCAGGAGCACTAAAAAAGTCATCATGACTTTTTAAGTTCTTACAAGAAAGCGCAGGTATTTTTGGCGTAAGCCGAAAATGAGCCCTCCTTAGAGGGCTAAGCGCTTTTTTAGCTGGCGCACTTCATAGTAACGAAGCGATGGGCGACGGGAGTGTGGCGACACAATAGGCAAACAGGAGTCCAGAGGAAACTTCGTTTCCTTTGGCGGGAGGGGTTTGGGGAGGGCAGGGTCCCTCTCCAATGTAATGCTATCGTTTGAAGAAGACCATGAGGATAGAGATATCTGCTGGTGAGACGCCGGGGATTCGTGAAGCTTGCCCGAGGTTGCTTGGGAGGACGTTTTTGAGTTTTTCGCGGGCTTCGTTGCGTAGGCCTGTGATGTCGTCGTAGGAGAATGTTTTAGGGATGCGTATCTTTTCGAGGTTGTCGAGGCGTGCGACGTCGCTTTTTTGCCGTTCGATGTATCCCTCGTATTTCACGTGAAGTTCTATCTGTATGTTTGTATCGATGCCGTGGTCGAAAACATGCTCAGGATGCTCTTCGAGGAGGGTGTCATACGTTACCTCGGGGCGTCGGAGCTTCTGCGCCAAAGATACGCCACGGCTGCCGACGGTGACGAACTTCTTCGTAAGACGCTCAACCTCCTTGGCGACGGTATCGTTTTTCTTGAGGAGAGATTTATGTCGCTCTTCGTCGACAAGACCCAAAGCATAGCCATACTCCCTGAGGCGTACGTCAGCGTTGTCTTGGCGAAGAAGAAGACGGTGTTCGGCTCTGCTTGTGAACATCCTATAAGGCTCGTCGATGCCTTTAGTGACGATGTCGTCGATCATAACACCGATATATGCTTCGGAGCGTTTCAAGATGAAAGGCTCTTCGCCACGAAGTTTCTTGACGGCATTGACGGCAGCGATGAAACCTTGTGCGGCGGCTTCTTCATAGCCAGAAGTGCCGTTTATCTGTCCGGCGAGGAAAAGTCCTGAGATTTTCTTCGTCTCCAAAGAGAATGATATCTGTCCGCTGGTGATGTAGTCGTATTCTATAGCATAAGCAGGGCGTATTACTTCGGCGTCTTCGAGGCCAATGACGGAATGTATCACGTCAAGCTGCACGTCGATAGGTAGCGAAGAAGAAAGACCATTGACATATACCTCAGAGGTGTTTAAGCCTTCGGGCTCGAGGAATATCTGGTGGCGGTCTTTGTGGGGGAAACGCATCACTTTGTCTTCGATAGAAGGACAATACCGCGGGCCTATGCCTTTTATCGTTCCTTGATATAACGGAGAACGGTGGATATTAGATGTTATTATCTCTTTGGTAGCAACGGTAGTATAAGTTAGATGACATGACACCTGCCGAAGAGGGTGGTCGGTAGGGGTGTCGAAAGAAAAATGTATCCCTTCATCGCCGACCTGCTCTTCGGTCTTAGAATAATCGATGCTTCGGCAGTGGATTCGTGGTGGCGTTCCCGTCTTGAGACGTCCGAGGTCGAGACCTAAAGATATGAGATTTTCCGATAACTTTGACGAGGGCTTGTCACCCTCACGGCCTCCAGGGAAATTCGTGTCGCCGATATGGATGAGACCGCGCATGAACGTCCCCGACGATAAAACTACAGTACGACAACGATATGTTATGCCTTTTATCGTAGAAACGCCGCGAATTTCTCCGTCTTCGACTACGAGAGACTCTACAGTGCCATGCTTGACGTCGAGGTTTTTGGTGTCTTCGAGACGACGCTTCATCTCATACTGATATAATACCTTGTCGGCCTGAGCGCGAGGAGCCCAGACAGCAGGGCCTTTGGATTTGTTGAGCATGCGGAACTGTATGCCCGTCATGTCGATGACCTTGCCCATCTCACCGCCAAGAGCGTCGAGCTCGCGGACAATGGTGCCCTTACCAACACCGCCAATGGCGGGGTTGCAGCTCATCTTGCCGATAGTGTCAAGATTCATGGTAAGCAATAACGTCGTAGCACCCATCCGTGCCGAGGCAAAAGCAGCTTCACAGCCGGCATGGCCTCCGCCGATGACGATTACATCATAATCTTTAGGGTATATCCACATAATTTATATTCAGCACAGCACGCTGCGGTTGTTGTACCAAACACACCACGATGCACCGATATAATATAGAAATGATAGAAAGCAAAAAATGCTTACTACTTTTTCTTGTGACGGTTGCTACGGCGGCGTTTGTTGCGCTTGTGCTTGGCGATTTTAGCTTTACGCTTCTTTTTTACAGAAGACATGTTCTCTCCAGTTATACGAAATATTTACTGTTCATTAACTCAAATAATGTGAACATCATACACCACCACCAAAAAAAAAGTAAAGCCTTTTTAATAGCGGATAGCAAAGAAGAGCAGGACCAGGAGTAGGATTTTACCACGGAGCCACGGAGAACCACGGAGTTACACAGAGAGCGCCACTGCGCAGAGCGCGCAGCAGACGCACAGCTATCAACATTGTCGTTAACTGCACTTCTTTTCTTTGTTTTTCCTATAGCACGCGTAAAGATACAACCTTACTCTTACGACAACGTCGAGAGGGGGCACTGCCGTGTCCGGGTTTATTCATTGTTCAATGATAACTGGTCACTGTTTATATGGCTCCTGCGGGGATGCCTTTTAGTGGCACACCGCCGATGGACATGGTATCCATGGGGCTGTAGTCGGCGAACTGTGCGATTTCTTTTCTGAAGGTAAGGTTTACATTGCCGGTGGCGCCGTGGCGGTTCTTTGAGATGATAAGTTCTGCCATGCCGGGCTTGTCGAGGGGGTCGTAGTATTCGCGGCGCAGCAGGAACATAACGATATCGGCGTCTTGCTCGATACTTCCCGATTCCCGAAGGTCGCTCATCATAGGACGGTGGCCGGTACGTTCTTCGACCTTACGCGACAGCTGCGATAGGCACATTATTGGGATGTCAAGCTCACGGGCGAGGTTCTTTAGCATCCGTGAGATCTCGGAGATCTCAGACTGGCGGTTCTCGGAATTACCCCTAGACCCAGACCCTGCAATAAGCTGTAGGTAGTCGACGACGAGGAAGCCTATATCATAGGTCTCCTTCATGCGACGAGCACGGGCGCGGAGGTCGGTGATGACGAGGCCAGGCTGGTCGTCGATGATCATAGTATGCTGGTGCATCATATTGACAGTAGAGACAATACGTTGGTATGCGACACCATCGAGCGCGCCTGTCTGTATATTATGAGATTCTACTTCCGACTGCGAGCATATCATCCTATGGACATACTGCTCGGCGCTCATCTCCAAAGAGAAGATCCCTACAGGAACTTGGTCTCTGAAACATACGTTCTCGGCGATGTTTATCGCTAACGCCGTCTTACCCATGGCAGGACGCGCAGCGAGGATCATAAGGTTTGAGTCCTGGAAACCGTTGAGCATCTTGTCGAGGTCAAGGAAATGTGAGGGCATGCCAGTAATCCCAGGGTCTCCAGGGCCGCGTTTCTGGAATTCTTCCTGACGCTGCTCTAGCTCCTTAAGATACGGAAGCTCGGACTTCGCCTTTACACCAGAAAGGATGTCGGTGAGGGCAGTTCCGGCGATAGGGTTCGCCGACTGGCTTATCTCGAAGAGAAGCTGCTGGGCCTTGTCGAGCTCTTCACGGACGCTAGCAGGGTCTTCTAAAGCTTTCTTCTCGATGATCTGTGCGGCGTTGATCATCTTGCGTAACACAGACTTGCTGCGGACGATGCTTACATATTCTTCGATATATGCCGACGTCCCAGCGTACTGCGCCAATGTAGTAACATAAGAGACGCCACCGATGGCGTCGAGCTTATCGAGGCGTTTCAGCTCCTCACAGACAAGGTGTATGTCGGCAGGCTTGTCGGAGCGGTATGCCGTCTTCAAAACTCCAAAGACAATACGGTGTTCTGTGAAATAAAAATCGCTGTCGTCAAGACCGTCAGATCCGATGTTCAAGGCGTTGACGCTCGTCAACATACACCCCAAAACCATCATCTCCGATTCTTTGGAATGCGGAGCAATTTTAAGAATATCAGAATTTGAAGCCATACTAAACCTTCCTTATACAAACCATATAAATTAATGAGCCACTACGATAAACAACCATAACCAAAATGTCAATGAGGCAATTTCAATCAAATTGGAAAATGAGAGGAACTCGAAATAGGAATTACTACCACGGAGGCACGGAGAACACAGAGAAATAGAACTGGTTGTGGGATTCTCCCCCAAGCCCCCGAAATACATAAGAAAATCATCGGGGTTCTAGTAACGGTGTCAGGCTTTTAATGTTGTAATCTTATCATCGCAACACTGAAATCCTGACACAAACCACTCTTATTCTAATCCTTTATACCTCAAAGCTAACATCGTTATGTCATCTGATTGCTCCGCTTCGCCAACAAATTTATTTACCTGGCTTTTGACTTCAGCAATAACATTTTCAGGGTTTACATCTTCTATCTTTGAAAGAGCTTCTTGTAATCGAGCTTCATTAAACAATTCTAAATCTTTGTTCGTCGCCTCTGTAACACCATCGGTATAAAGAAAAATCATGTCGTTTGGGTTTAATTGTATTTTTCTTGTAACATAATTCGTGTCTTCCATTGGGCCAACAACAAAACTTCTTTCCATTTTAAGATACGTGAAGTCCTCGCCTTTAGTATATATTAATGGAGGGTTGTGCCCAGCATTAGAATATTCTACCTCTCCTGTAACAGTGTCAATTATTGCGCAAAAAACAGTGATAAACATGTTCTCATCATTTTCAGGGTAAATGATTTTATTTACGTTGTCTAATATTTCACTAGGAGAAAGTCCTCTTAAAGCCTGTGTCTTTAAAAGAATCTTTGTGATAACCATAAACAGCGCCGCAGGAACACCTTTGCCAGAAACATCACCTATTAAAAAGCATAACTTCCTTTCATTGATAAAAAAGAAGTCATATAAATCGCCGCCAACTTCTTTGGCAGGATTCATGTCCGCAAATATATCAAACTCTTTTCTGTCAGGGAAAGGAGGGAAAATATTCGGAAGCAGGCTCATCTGAATTTCTTTCGCAATATTTAGCTCGCTCTCGATTTTCTCTTTTTCGGCGGTAGTTGTATTAAGATTTTTTATGTACGATTTTAAATTTTCTGCCATTTTATTAAAGGCATCGGATAAAGACTCAAGCTCGTCGCCAGTTTGTATATCTAATTTATGCTCTAATTTCCCGCTGCCGATAATATTGGCGCCCTTATTAAGTAATATAATAGGGTCTGTGATTTTCTTTGAAAGCCGGATCCCTAAAAATGATACTATTGTCATGATTACCACTAGAAAAATAGCAAAAATAAGATCAAACTTTTTAAGATGTGTCTTAATCTGTTGCTCTGTAACTTTAGTCGAAGCATTTATTTTGTTCTTAGTATTTTCCGCTGAGGAAATTACCTCTTTTACAGACATCACTATGCCTAAACTCCAGCTGGTATTTTTAAGAGGAGCATAAGCAATGAATTTCTCTTCGTCATTATATCTAGATTGCACAATACCTGTTTTCCCAGCAGTCATATCCTTGGCGATATTTTTTAAAGCAGCATTTTTATGGTTAAGCCATGATTCTGTTTCAAAAGACTCGTCCCATTTTTGATCTCCTTTGGCCGATCCAGGACTGACAATAATCCTTCCTTTTTGATCCATTAAAAAAGCATATCCAAGATCACCTATCTGAGTATTAATGATTTTATCGTTTAATACGTCTAATATCACATCAGCGCCAAGGACGCCTGCTAATTCATTGTTTTTATTGTAAACGGCTTTATAACACGTAATCATTAAGAGCTCTTCAGTGGCGCTTATATAAGGTTCTGACCAACCGGCAACATCTGATTTAATAGCATCTTTATACCAATCGCGCACTCGTGGATCATATCCTTTTTTATGCTTTCTGGTAAAAGGAGACCTTCTATGTAAACCGGTTTCTGTGCCTATCTGGAGTATTTTTATATTAGGATCATGAGCAAGACTTGACACAAATAAGTTGTCAATATTACTTGAGATATCGATATCTTTTTCTATGCCTTCATTATTTTCAAGGGCAAGCCTGCAAACCGATAGAGGAGGATTGTTTGGATCTATTTCACTGTCCCAATAAAAAGAAGGGCCTGGCTGAAGCTGTGATTGATTGTCCCATAGTGAAGATGCATGATCTGTTAAAATATCAACAGACAACTCGACTTTTTCAAAGATAGCATTACTTACAGCAGCTTGGTTTTCTACTATGCGCAACAGATAGCTTTTTGACTGCTCTTTTAAAGTTTTTTCACTCTCAAGAGCAGCGTTACTTCCCAAGGTGATGCTGTTTTGTAAAATGAAATTCCCAGTAGCTCTTAGGTCATTGTTTATTTTATAGCTAAATAAAAATAAAGAAATAAGAGGAAGGCCTAAGACTAAAAGTAATATTTTTGTCCTAATCTTGATTTTAGTCTTTCTTTCCATGAGTGGCTCTCCATTTTTTATGGCTGTAGTAATCCCGGGCAGTCGCTGTAAAGACAGGCCGATGTCAAATATTCTGTATTATTTCGATAACATACCGATAAGTCAAGAAAAATGAAAATGGGGTTAAAATGAAGGAGGATCGGACCATAGAACAAAAATGAACCATGACCGATTGCACCTAAAACGGCACTTTTGCCGTTTTTTACAAGTTGGGCCCGATTTTTTCTCGAATGGCTGAGATATTCTCGACGCGGTTCTCAGCGGGAGCCACTGATTTTCCACTCTCCTTTTTCTAGAAAAGCTTCTATTGTTTGTCTTTTAGCTTTATTAATCAAATTTGGATAAGAAAGTTTTTTGCTTTTTGCATAATCTGAAAGTGAAACAATTTTACCGTCTTCCAAATATGATAATCTTTTATGATAACTATTAGTAAGCGCCCTACCAACGATTTTTTCCATAATAGCAGTCTTATTATCCAAATCAAACTCTCTAAAAGATTGATAATAATCTTTTCTATCAATGAATTTAATGTTAATAGGGACATAGCCTTCTCTAATAAGTAAGTAATTTATAATTACTCTACCAATACGACCATTGCCATCGCAAAAAGGATGAATATATTCAAAAACAAGATGCAATTTAGCTATACGTTTAATGATATTTAAAGATGGGGTTGAATTGTATTCAGCGAACATTTCTTCAAGGAGTTCAACTACTTCTTTGGGGCTTGGGGCTATGTGGCTTCCTACACGTACAAATTCATTATCTTTCCTAAATCTTCCCGATATATCATCATTAATATTTGAAAGAAGTATTTTATGTAAAAAAAGCATTACATTAAGATTCAATTCCTGTTCTTTTGCTTTTTTTTCTATATAAGAAACAACTCGCGCTAAATTTTTTGCCTCAAACATTTCTCTTGCAGAAATAAATCTATCACAATCAATTTGATGCAAAATTTTATCTGTTTCTTCTAAAGTTAAAGTGCTATTTTCAATAGCATTGGAATTATATACATGCTCCGAAATTTCTGATTCAGCAATTATTTTCAATAAGTGTTCTTTGTCAAGAGCTGTCTTATAATATCTCGCACGAAGACCATCAATTTTTTTATAAGTACTTGAAACTTTAACCATAAAATAGCCTCGTTTTTATATATAATTAATTATATCACAAGTTAACGACTTTGTCAACAAAACCGTTAAAACCTCAAGTATTTTGCTGTTTATAACGATATAGGGCTCAAAAGCGTTAAATTAAACAAGATTTTAATAAAAAATACGATTTTGTCAACAAAACCGTTAAAAGCTCAAGCATTTTGTTGTTTATAACGATATAGGGGTCAAAATCGTTAAATTAAACAAAAGGGGCCGCAAATGGGGTCAAAATGGGGTCAGGCCAGACATTCGGACATTAATTCAGATGATTTAACTTTAAGCAGCGCTGTTTTTAGTATATTCTTAACCCCTTGAAACCAGAGAATATGTTTTATGATATGAAAAATTTTGCATCAAAAATGTTATTATTGCTGGCAACAACCCATCTTTGTTACAGTAATAGTTCTCCTGATTTTTTTCTGTCAAAAACTTTAGTAGACATAACGAAAAGAGAGAGTCAAATGAAAGAACAATATTCAACAGATAATATTTTGCGTTACGAAGAAATTTTCGGCGATGGCTTTGTTACTGTCGGAGGGCTTAAGCGTGCTAAGAAAATGTTTTCGTTGCTTAAGTTGCAAGCGGGTCAAAACGTTTTGGATATTGGTTGTGGTACTGGAGGAGCTTGTTTTTATGTGGCCGATAATTATGATGTAAGCGCCTTAGGGATTGATTGCTCAGAAGCAATGATACAAATTGCTAAAGAACGCGCTTCACGTCAAAATAACGGTGTCTTGATAGACTTTCAGCTTGCTGACATTGTCGAAAAAGAATTCCCAGAAGTATCGTTTGATGTCATTTATAGCAGAGATGTTTTAGTGCACATTTTTGATAAAACAAAGCTATTTGAAAAAACCTTTTCATGGCTAAAGCCCGGAGGTAAGTTGTTAATTTCCGATTATTGCATTGGAGAAGGAAAACTTTCTGAAGGCATTAAAACATATATCACACAACGACAATATGACATGGAAACTCTTTGCCGTTACAAAGAACTTTTGGAACAGGCTGGTTTTTCAGATGTAATTGCTCAGGATTCTACAAAGGAGTTTGTTGAAGAATTACAAGATGAATTAAAAAAACTAGAATCGATAAAAGAAGAGTATATCAGAAAATATTCTCGAGAAGAATATGAAAAGATCACTACAGGTTGGAAAAATACAATCGAACGGTGCCGTTCGGGTGAACAGCGTTGGGGAGTATTTTTAGCAACAAAATCAGAAAACTGGCCGTTTCAGATATTCTAGAGCTAAAGCTCGGAAGAGGTTGCTACCAAGTCGTACCGCAGCACAAATCGAGGTGAGGGTTAAGATTTCATTGAACCAGGTGGTGCCAACGTATCAGATGCTTGCCCCCAAGATCAAGGAGTTGAAGACGTTAGGGATGGGCTATCGGGAAATCGCCGAGAGGCTGGGGATTGATAAGGGGACTGTGGGGAGGGGATGAAAGTAGAACCGCATATGCACTACTAGATACAGCGCCGCTTTACTTGAAATTGAGATCCTCTGGTTTAACACTAAAGGAAGATGCGTAAGATATAGCATTGAATGTTGTAAAATTCATAACACTGACTGCCTGCGTTAAAACCAAGAATAACATTAACGATGCCCCTCGTTCGATGTCTATTACACTCCATTTTTTATCAACGCTATCTTTATTGGACCTTTTTTCATCTGGAATAAACGAGAAAGGCAAATTATCGAACAAGATAAAACCTTTTCCTAAAATGAATATGCCATCAATCGCAGGTGAAGAGATTTTCTGTCTCTCCTTTAATGTTTTGCCCATTTGTGGAGACTCAATATTTTCGGCTTTATAGATTTTATCTATCCATCCATGTACAGTTTCCATCTTAGCCGGCCCGTCGTATGCAACTACAAAATTTAATGGCGCGGGAGGTGTCCATCCTGTTGTGATTACTACATTGTTCGCCGATATATTCAGATCTTTCGTATTTTTTGCCGCCCTTATTGCTGAAGTTAATTCTTTCTCAGTTAATGTAGACTTTACTTCGATTGTCGCAACAACCGACTCGGCTAAAATACCCCAAACCTCACCACCAAAATTTATTCGAGGATATTCCTCTTTAAAAATAATAATATCTTGCTGATTTCGCTTTTCTCCAGGACGAGAATTTTTATCGATTATTTCCCCCGAGCCGATTGACACTCTATCACTTAAGTGCTCTTTTAAAAACTCACGGATAAAAGCCTCACGAGGATTACCCTTGTGAAGGCTATGCCCTGTGTTATCTCCAACTTTTTTTAATGCCAGTAAGTATTCTTCGACTGAATCAAAATGACTTTTTAACATAATATACTCTTGTAGGTTATATAACGCCTAACTTTCGTGTGTTTATGATGCTTTACGGAGCGTAGCGAAGTCGGAACATGGATTCTAAAGCATCCTCATCCTAATGGGCTAATCACTAACGTGGTGGCACTCGCATCGCTACGCGACTTGCTCATCCCACCTCCTACTAAAGCAAGAAAGCCGAGCTTTTGCTCGGCTCTTGCTTTCGGAGGAGGTGGGATTCGAACCCACGATACGTTTTCACATATACACGCTTTCCAAGCGTGCTCCTTCGGCCACTCGGACACTCCTCCATAGATAAACTGTGAACTGTAAATGGTAAACGGTGAACTTCGCCACCTCTTGTCATTATTAACAATCACTGATAAAAGAAGATGCCAAGGCATTTTATTGCCTTGGCAATCGGAAAGGGTGGGATGGACTCGGGCTGATGCCCTCGGCCCTTACGGGCTTACCACTACGTGGCACTCGCATCGCTACGCGACTTGTGAACCCACGTGGGTTCAAATCCATACACTTTTTCCATGAAAGCCTCTAATTCACAAGGCTTTTATCCCATATTCGGAAAGGGTGGGATTTGAACCCACGGTACCCGTTAGGGTACTCATCCTTAGCAGGGATGCGCTTTCGGCCACTCAGCCACCTTTCCATAATAAATACATATTAAGCACACAATAGTAACGAGATGGTGTTTTTTCGACAAGAGTAATTTTCGCTCTCCGTGACCTCCGTGCCTCCGTGGTGAAAAATCTTATCTTCTTCTATACGCTCTACGCTATAATCCAGCGTGTAGTATCGCTGTTTTCTATTCTTTTTTTGCGCCGTTAGAGCTGAAAGCCCGTACGGTATGGCGCGCTTTGATGATGTCGTCGAATGCTTTGCTTGTTTGTTAATATTCTCGAACATGCAACAGCTCCTTGATTTTTTATAGTATTGAACATTATAATAATCTGACAAGTTCTAGAACAATAAGACATTTGTGAGGGACACAATGAACGAAAGCGGTTTCAAAGTACCATTATATCTCTACAAAGTTGTTACTGCAGATCATTGGAAAGAGATATCCGAAAGAAAAGAATTTATTCTTACTTCTGATGATAAAAAGTTTATCCATCTTAGTGAAGAACATCAGCTTGGGAACGTCGTCGAAAAATTCTTCGCCGGCCAAAACGTCGTCGTATTAAAAATTGACAGGGATAAACTCAAAGGAAGGCTTGAGCACGAGAGCAATCCCGGAGGGAAAAACAAATATTTCCATCTATACGAAGGTTGCATTCCTTTTGATGCAATTAGAATCCTAGAATCGCAGCAGACGTGACGGTTTTAAGGAGCTCTTTTAATAGGGTCAGGCGGGGCATTCGGATATTAAGTTAAGATCTTCAGACAGAAGAACAAGGAGCAAGGATCATATGTTTTCGTATAAAGATAATCGCATGGAAGCTGTTGTTTTTGTCTTCTACAAAGACGGAAAAGTCCTCATCGAAAATAGACCTGATGGCCCCGACCATTCAGGGCCGAAAACAAATTTTTTTCCAAGCGGCAAGATCGACAAGAAAGACCACGATTCCTGCGAAGACTATAGAATCGTTGCCCTGAAAAGAGAAGTCTCTGAAGAATTCGAGAATAAAATCACATTCTCCGATCATCAGTATCTTGGAGAATTGGACGCCGACCCTGTGAACATACATTT